>NZ_JBLYZG010000032.1:0-60602 GCF_049310245.1 Endozoicomonas sp. ALB115
CACGATCAGCCAGAATCCATGTTCACGCCTGGCCAGAATTCGTGTTCACGCTTTGCCAGAATGAGCGTTCACGATTAGCCAGAATATGCACCAAATGCTGAAACATCTTCAGCATGGTCAAAAGTACTTGGCGATGCAGAGGCTTTTTTACCTGACCATTAATCCAGTCCATTTCATCGGGTTTAGGCTCCCAGATCGAACCATCCAGATCGTCAAAAGTGGTACGAGACCGCAGCCTTGGATAAGCCGTTTCATGAACTGCAACCATTGATACTTCGTCTTATTATTAATGCTCGGACTGAAAAAGCTCCATTCAGTCAACTTTTCCGCTTATAGGTACACCCCTGTACCGCAAATAGGAATAAAGTGTCGATTTGCAAATACCCAGATGAGAGGCGATCTCATCAACGGTTAATTGCCCTTCTTTATATAGAGTCTCTGCAGCACAAGCGATCTTCTGCGCTCGCTCGGGTAGCCCCTTAGGCCGACCACCTCTGCGACCGCGCAGCCGTGCAGACTCCAGTCCGATGCGGGTGCGTTCCCTGATAATCTCACGTTCAAATTCAGCCAGTGCCGCAAATAGATTAAAGCTTAACCTTCCCTGTGGCGTTGAAGTATCCACGGGGTCATTGAGGCTAATCAGGCCGATGTGCTGATCGATCAGCTCGCTGGCCAGAGAGACAAGATGTTGGAGTGATCGTCCCAGTCGATCCAGTTTATAAATGACCAGCATGTCACCAGGCCGGATTGCTTTCATAAGATCTTCAAGACCAGGACGGTCTGATTTTGCTCCGCTGGCAACATCCTGAAAAATTTTCTGGCAACCAGCTTTTCGCAGCGCATCAATTTGTGAATTCAGATTCTGGTCTGAAGTGCTGATACGGGCGTACCCAATTTTCATGTTGTCGGTCAAAGTCGTCTGCTGTTCTCAACACTACAGAAGAAAAGTAGACGATAAAAAGTTAGACGGCAAAACTACACGGTTTGGCGGGAGATACAGAGTGTGATCGAACCTCCGTGCCACAGTCTGAAAAAACGATCGTTTTATTAAACTTCTACCTGACTGCTTGGTAAAGAAGTCACTTTTTCTTTACAGAATTATGGAGTTTTCGAGTTTTTATGAAGATTTCACCCACTTACAGGCCACGTGCGTACCAAATCCATAATGAAGCCACTCCTCGGAGCAACCGCCGAGGTATCAGGCAACACCTTAGGTTGAAGTTCGCTCGCAGCAAGCCTCGGGCGAGTGAGACCCGAAGTGATTTATTGTGAACATAGCCTCACTGTTCTGTCGGATAGAGAGATGGATTGTTGTGCCTTAATAGATATTCTCACGGGAAGTGCAACTGTACTGAACCACAGCCATAACAGTTTGTTAGGCATCGAACAGATAGGGTCGGTTAAAAGAATCGCCAGCCTAATCTTTCTTTCTCTCTGCCTCAATTCCCCTAAGTGTTTGTGGTAGCCTGACTGACTTGGCAGGCCAGGCTCCCCATCGGGATTTCTGAGGCGAAAAAACATGCCTTGTGGGATTTTTCGTCCATCAACTTTGCTCATTACTACCTCAAAACAGCTCGAGAAAGAATACATTGCGACATGGTCGCCTAAATAGAAGGCAAATTAAGACACTAAGCCACAATATCGAATATTCGAGATGCGATAGCAGGCGCTAGCTTAAAGCCACAACCAGACCATCCTACCGCCCATATAAGATTTTTCTTAAAATCTGATTTTTTTATATACCCTTGGTTCGTTTGAGTATAACCATCAAATCCTCTTCGCCCTCCGCACAAAGGTGCATCTACCAGTGAAGATAATCTTTGAGTGGCAATAGATCGTGTATTTTCTGCACAAGAAATGCTTCTTTTTAAATCTGGATCAATATCCCACTCTAAAAGGGGGACTCCAACCAAACTACTACCATTAATGCAAGGCCTAGCGTAGAGCCCACCAAGTGTTTCGTCTATTAAAATAGGGTGAACTTTCGAGTTCTGAAAAAAGTGGATCTGTATTTCCCGGCTACGTACAGACTCAGGACAGTCAAGCGAAGCGGCCCAAGCTCCGTTGGCAATAACAAAGTGTTTAGCAGTCAAGCTACCGATATTTGTTTTAACTGCCTCAATCTTGCCTGATTTACTTACAAAACCGGATACTTCCGTACCTTCTAATATGTCACTTCCTAGATACTCAATCTTATCAACAAGAGATAAAGATATTTTTAATGGATCGGCATATCCTGCATTTGGTTCATGAACCACAATTACAGATTCAGAATCTTGCCAAGATATATTGGGGTAGAGTTCTGTACACTGATCTTTATTCAGTAGTTCTGAATAGTAAGAATACTTCTGATTTAATATCTGAATAATATGTTCTGTTTCACTTCGAGTTGAGGCATCTCTTACATATAAAGCTCCTGTTTTTACAAAACTATCTTTATATGGAATATTCTTGTTCGTATTAAAAAGGTTATAACTTTCTGCAGCAAACTCTGCCAACTCTATTTCTGGATCAAATACTCGAATTAATCCCCCAGACAGCCCCGTTGCACCTGCACCTGGACGTTTTTTTTCCAGTACTGCAACTTTTTTTCCATTAGTCGCTAGTTTATGAGCGGCTGAGAGACCTATTATTCCGCCGCCTACAATGATTGCATCATAATCCATTATATTCAGTGCTCATACTCAATTACAGAACTCAATTCTTCCCGCTCCCATTTAAGAACTTTGCGATAGTCATCCATCATTTTTTCTCTATCGCTTGCAACTAGAAACAGAGCACCAGCAGAGCTGCCAACCGAAAATGTTGGTCTGACATTTTGCCCTACTTTTGTACGCTTACGTAGTGAATGAAATGAAGTTAGAGATTCAAGCGTTTTCCATGAAGGTTCTTGACTAAGGGTGCCTTCATCATGAAAACGAAGTGAAACTTTCATACAATTGGTGGCTGTAGGCAATTGCCTTGCACTTATGCAAGCTTTTGATTCTTCTGATATAAAATTTAAACATGTCTCAATCACATGATTAGTTCCCTGTACCTGTAGAGGAGCAGATGGATCCATATCTCCATGCATACGTGCATTTACCTCAATTAACTCTGGTCCCTTTTCAGTTAAGATAACCTCCATATGGCATGGACCATTATGTAAACCGAGACAATCAAGTACATTGAAAGCATAAGAAATTATTGGTTCATGATGAGCATTTGATGAAAGAAGTTCCATGCACCGGAGTATAGGGGAACCATTTGTCTCTCGCTCTACCCGCCACAATTCTATCATACGGTGTTTTCCCAAATAACTGACTGTGTTTATTACGTATTCTTCACCTTTGGCACAGGTTTGTATAAGAACTTTTGGCTCATTGACCCCATAGACTGTCGAAGCATGTCGCGCGGAACGGAATGCAGTTTCTAATGCTTCGATGGAATGACACAACACTACACCGTTGACGCCAGTACTGATACGTGGTTTTACAACAAAAGGCATTGAATGATGAGAAGCCCAGCGTCGAAGCTCCTCTAAAGAATCAGTATAAATTTGCTTTAAATTACTCAATTTTGCAGCAGATAAGCAGCGAATCATTTCATACTTATCTTGTCTTGCTTCTGACAATAAAGGATCATTAAAAGCAGGCAAGCCTAAGTGATATGATAGATCGTTTGCTAGATGAACACCGGGGTCAGAACCTGGAATCACACCAACTATATCAAATGGTTGTAGCATCAGTAGGGTATTATCAATGGATTCATGTACTAAACATTGGATATAATTTTCCGGGATATGGCTCTTTAAAAAATATGGGGGGAGATTGATACGACTTTGAATGTGCAAAGAACATATCCCCATTTCTTCAAAACAAGGTGCTAGATAAGCACCTGTTGAATAAGCATCTACTAGCACTACAACTTTTTTTTTAGATACCATCGATAAGTTTTCCTAAAAGTATTTCGACAGATAAAACACCCCAGAATCAGGGAAGAGAGTCGCAACACGTCCACGTTTTATTTTTGGCAACAGAAGGTCAATACCTGCAGCAATACTGCCACTTGAGCCACCGGCTAGTATGCCTTCTTCTCGTGCTAAACGGTGACAAAACTCTAATGACTTGTTATCTGGCACTTGAATCACATCGTCTACGAAAGTACTGTCGAAACTCTCAGCTGGTTTTTTTTTGCCAAGGCCTTCAATGTTTGTACTGAAAGTATCAATAGCAACACTTTGATCGACTACAGATTTATAAATTGAGCCTGATGGCTCCACACCGATAATTTGAATATTTGGATTTCGTTCTTTCAAGAATCTTCCAATACCTGAGATCGTTCCTCCAGAACCAATACCACATATGAAATAATCGATTTTACCAGCAGTTTGTTCCCAGAGTTCGGGAGCAGTATCCATGTAATGAGCTTCACGATTCAACTCAGAACAATATTGATCAAGGTGGAAAGCGTTTGACTCTTCGGCTCTCGTACGAGCGAGAGAATAGTAGCTTTCGAGATTATCTTCAGATACATCCGAGCGACAAGATTGAACATCTGCTCCGTATGCTTGAATCCGATTGATTTTCTCACTGCTGGTAGTATCAGGTACGAATATTTCACAGTCTAGCTGTAAAACTGCACTGGCCATGGCAAGTGCAGCACCAGTATTACCAGATGAGTTTTCAACAATTCTTTGATTCTTCAACTTTTGTTTACTTTCAGCATATCTCAGCATATATCGCACCATCCTATCCTTGATGCTACCGCTGGGGTTCATAAACTCCAGCTTGGCCAAGACCTCAACATCCAAATGATCACTATATAGTCGTGATAGGGCGACAATAGGCGTATTACCTACAGCGTCCATAACTGACTCATATACTTTATTCTTCTCTATGGCTGTTTTTAAACGAGACTGCATGAAATAACTTCCTTAGTATCTTGGTGTTTTTTTGCTAATTCTATTGAAACATCCGCTACCAATTTGAGACCTTTTTGGAATTCTTCGGATTTAATTGTCAAAGGAGGCATTAGCTTGAGTATTTCATTTTGTGCTCCACATGTTTCTGCAATGAGATTATGCTTGAACAATTCCTTTGACGCTTTCTCAGCCAAACCATGTATTCCAAAATGTAGCCCCATCATCATACCTCGCCCAACAACTTTAATATTGTGCTGCTGTGCACTTTCAATACATGATGCAAGTTGCACTCGAGCCTGCTTTTCCCTAATCAGTGTCGTAGAAGTTAGGGAATCATTACTCCAGTACTTTTGAAGAGCTACCGTTGCAGAAACCATTGCTAAATTATTGCCACGGAATGTTCCTATATGCTCTCCAGCAGACCAGCAGTCTTGGGATCTAGAAACTAAATTGACTGAAAACGGAAGACCTAACCCACTTAATGATTTCGACAAGCAAACAATATCTGGCTTAATCCCTAGTGATTCAAATGAGAAAAAGTTTCCAGTTCTGCCACAACCAGCCTGGATATCATCCACTATCAATAGCGCACCAATTTCTTTAGCAAGTTGGGCAACACCTTGTGCCCACTGCTTGCTAATCGCATTCAGTCCACCCTCTCCCTGTACACATTCAATGATAAATGCAGCTGGTAAATCGGAGCCTGCGCCGGGCTTTGTGAGCATCGACTCAATTACATTTAACTGCTCTAATGTTGATAGTTCAAGAAAGTTTTCATAAGGCAAACGCATGATACCCGGTATTGATATACCTGCTAGGCCACGCTTTTCTGGATTAGCGGTCAGAGACAAGGCTCCAAGTGACATGCCATGATAACCTCCAGTGAAACAGGCAATAGTACTTCTTCCTGTGGATTTTCGTGCTAGTTTTATTGCTGCTTCAACGGCATCTGAACCAGTTGGGGCTGTGAATTGAACTTTGTAATCTAGCTGTCTTGGCTGCAGAATTAGAGTTTCGAACGTATGAAGAAAATTTGCTTTGGTTGTACTGTGTAAATCCAGAGAGTGCAATAATCCATCATTCTTCAGATATTTTATAACAGCAGCAATCATATCTGGATCGTTATGGCCGTAGTTCAAAGCTCCTGCTCCAGCGAAAAAATCTAGATATTGTGATCCCTCTGTATCCTCAAGCCAGGCCCCATTTGCAGCAGAGAAAATCACGGGAAAAGAACGACAGTAGCTACGAACTTCAGATTCAAGATTATTAAATATCTTCACAGCTTTCCCTCTTATGAATAGAGTGTAAAATAATTAGGCTTGAAATTATTAATAGAAAACCATTTATTAAGAATGGGCCTTCAATCCATTTTGATCCGGAAAATAATAAAATCACACTGAGTACAAGAGCTTCAGAAAGCTTATTAAGAGATACAAGCTTTGCTAACAACGCCCCCTCTTGCCCCTTTTTTGCATTTCTGTGTGTCAATGAAATTGTCAAAGGAAGACTCCAGCCGAGGCCAATACCGAGCAATATCGAAGAGCAGTAAAAAGCTAGAATTTGCACAGCGATTGCTAAGCTGAAAAATCCAACAGCAGCAATTAAAAAGCTAAGCCCAAGTAGATGCTTTTCAGGAATATAATGTATCAGTTTTGCAGTAAACAATCTTGATATGATTGCCGCTGCACCATATATACCAATAACTATCCCTATTTCATCTGCACCAAGCCCTCGATGGATTGCAAGTATTGGGGTCGCAAGAATAAAACTTGTCACACAGGCAAAGAGAACACCACTGCATAACGAAATGGGAAATTGATTTAAGGTGATTAAATCTAGCCAACTTGAACGAGCTTGGATACCCCTTATCTCAGGAGTTGTTTCGTCCATGTTGAAACGCCAACAAGACCAGAGCAACACCGCAGGTAATGGAATAGTAGTCATAAACGAAATAATAAGGAGCAAAGAGTAGGCTTCTGACTGTCCAAAACTAGCAATCACGACACCAACAGAAATAGGCCCCACCACATTGGTTAGTGCGACTAATTGCGACAACCAAGAGAAGTAGCGAGTTCTCTGATCCTTCCTTACTACTTCACCAACACCTTTTTGAGCAGCAACATTTATAAACAAAGAGCCGATACTTAAAAGGGCAGTATATGCTCCTAACATGATCCAACTTGAAGACATCCAAATACCAATAGTGCTAGCTAAAACCATTGTCCCAGCACCAATGAATAACCCATTCATTGACCCCACGTGATCGATAAATCGACCAACCGTAGAGCCTATAGCTACTTGGATAAGGGCAATGAAAATTCCAAACAGAGCCACTCCATTGAAACCATGCGACTGAATATGGGAATTTAATCCAATTAACACACGCGCAGCGTTATAGCAGACGAATCCAAATGAAAAACACCAAAATAAAGCAAACAGGTATAACCGATCGCCGCGTTGATTATCTTGAATTAAAAGCATTTTTAACCTTCAATAGCTAAACGATAATGAAGCCAGCTAGATTTTTTAATCTTAGGAATACCGTTATACAGCTGTTGGGCTACCTCATTATCAAAGGCTGTAGTCCATTGAATAGCAGGGTAGCCTTCACGACAAGCATGGTCATAGCAGGCTGTGATTAGCTGTCTACCTAAGCCTTTGCCCCGGCTTTCCTTTCTGACATATAAATCATTCATTACCAAGACATCTGCCGCTTGCGTACTAGAATAAAACTGGTAAAGGGTTGCAAAACCAAGACCTCGCCCATTTGAATCAATGATAATGAACTGTTTAGCTGTTGAAGAATTCAATATTGTTTTTTCAAAAAACAATCGGTTTTTTTTTATATCTGGCGTTGCACCGTAAAAACGTTGATACTCTTCTATCAGGGGTAATACAAGGTCAAAATTAGATTTATCAACATAAACCACATCTTTGCAATTATTCATATTAAAACTTCCTTTTTTATTAGGCGTATGGCAATTTTTTACACTTTGGTATTCCAGCACTTGTTTAGAAGTTACAGTACTTTAGGGTTAGGCATTACGCTATTGACTGATAATGTTCCGTAACAGACTCGGGAAAGTCAGACATACGTTTACTTATACTCCTAGCTATTTCTTGTGCCCGGAGAGAGACTAAACTGAATGAGCCAGCATCTCCTAAGCCATGAGATGATTCACAGAGTCCATTGAGATAAAGGTCAGGATATATGTGTTTATTAGAGTATCTAACTCGGTAGTCACGCTTAACTTCCAAGTAATGGTCTGTCCAGCTAAATAAAGGGGCGAGAGGCTCTATAATTTTAGGTAGTCCAGCACGTCCATTTCGACCGATATCCAAAAAACCAGTAGCTAGTATTAGTAGATCAACGTCCAGCTCTTCATCTACACTAGTGTAAAGATCGCGAATATGTAAATTAAGAGAATCGTTCTCTTTGGCTTCTATTATTTCATGATTCCTGATAATTTTCAGTCTACAATTTCCATCAAGGTTATCTTCATACATTCTGATATTAAGATTATTAATCACATCAATATCGGCTGATGAGTAGTTTGTCTGTCTGACCTGATGATCTAGTCTTTCACGCTTCTCCACAGAAAGAGCATGATAGTAATTTATAAACTCCGGAAAATAAACTTCATCACTAAACGGACTAGTGTCTTTTTGCCTATACGAAAAGCTTCGATGAATTGACACTATATTATCAAAGCCTTTGTTCAGTAGGTCTAAAAGGATCTCCACCGCACTTTGTGATGCTCCTAGAACTGCAATTTTTGAGCTTTTATCCAATTCAGAAATGGCTGGAAGATAATTAGTTAAATGTATTGCTTTTGTCGTATCAGCCAGACCTGAAATATTCGGGATATTTAACTTCCTACCAGTCCCCATAACCAGTCGTCGTCCTCGATATACATGGCCAGAAGAAGTTTCGACAACCCATATAGAGCCCTCATCAAGTTCTTCTATATGTATATGACTTGCTTCGATTCCGTAATCAACGTTATTAAATTGATTTGCAACCCAACATACGTAGTCATAGAAGTCTTTTCTAAGAGGATAATGTAAACCTGTATTAAGAAATAAGAAGAACTTCTTATTTACATGCAAATAATTAACGAATGTATATTGGCTACGTGGATTTACTGGCGTTATTAGATCCCGAAGCGGGTTATTTTGTATATCAGCCCCATTCAAAAGCATATTTTCGTGCCATGATGGACCTGTATTTTTTTCGATAAACTTAACTGTTTCATTGTTCCCATTCTCTTCTAGAGCTATTGCAAGCGCTATGTTTGATGGACCAAAACCAATTCCTAAAACATCATAAATCATTCTGAAAATACCTTTAATTCTGGTAGGTCTGATTCACGATGACAAAGTGGAAATTGTTTCCATGCAGCATCACATAAATTATAAATATCTCGAAGAGAGTGGCAATATTTTGGACAAAATGGCTCTAGTAACCAGATAATTATCGAAGGTATATATGGAATCATTTCTAAATTCCCCTCAGAAAGCTGATTATCTAAATACCGTAATATTATTAGAGAAGACCTCGCCATTGCTGATGCACTATAATTTTTCAATGTTATTTCATGAGAAATTAGATTTCTTATATCACTAGGTACTTTAAAAGCAAATGATTTTGAATCACATCTGTGTTTATTAAATGATTGAATTAAACCATTTATTGTTTTAGCTAGAGAACCCAAGCCTTCTTTAAATACAGATTTTACAAAATCAGCTTCCTGATGTTCTGGTCCATATATTGCTAAGTAAAGTCTTATGAGATCAGAATTATATCTCTAGCCAAGTTCCTAGCCCAAATTAGATGCCCTTTGCTAGTTGAGAACTTATTGGCTTCAAGATTGTAAAATTGATTAGTAATAAAAGCTGATGGTAATGGCCAGTCATACCCTGATTCTCTTGCCGCAATAGCTAATGATAGATGTACAAGGGTATAGAAATATGAATTGTCAAAGCCTAGAAACTGAACATAATGATTATCTGGTGAAATATATCCCTTTTCTTTACCGAAAAAATACATGTGACCAGGGTACATCTCACCCCATACATTAATTTGTTGATCTTTCAGATCTATAAATTCTGCATCTATACCTGTCCCTATTTTATAGGACAAAATAAATGGATCCAGTGATTTTGAGAGTAAACTGTCTAAGAGTTTTTCTAAGGCTGGACGGTGATGGGAATTTATTTTTTGAAGATGATCACTAATTTTTTGATGCATTGACTCAATATCGAGTACTAAGCGCTGTTCTTTTCGTATTTCGTATCTGCGGCGATCGATACCTAGAAGATCAACCCCTGAGTTAGGGTGTCCACATGTCTCGCATATGCCACCACAAGTCACATCAAAACAATGAGGACAGTAACCTGTAACAAAAGCTTCTACCGGATAGCTTTTCTCAATTCGGTCATAGAGGACATCAACTTCACAAATAGATATTTGTTTGAATTTGTAAAGGTCAGAAAAAAAATTTTTTACGAACTCTTCATAGCTGCTTTCTTGTTTGCCAAAGCAATCAACATCTATTGAATAAACTTCCAACGTCTTCGCAATTTTGGCTCTTGAGTCACGCAGTAGATCACCTGCATCTACAGAAAGCTTTATTGCTGTCTTTTCAACATAGGACTGATTATCATCAGTACTAACAGAGTAGTAAGTATTAATTCCTCTCTGCTTAAGTAAACGCTTAAAAATGTCAGCACCTAGATATGGTCCTGATAAGTGTCCTAAATGGAGATCTCCGTTTGGAGTCGGGGGTGGTGCGGCTATTAGATACGTCATAATCTTTATTTATTATATTCAAAAAGACAGAAAACAAGTTCTTTCCCCACTAAGAACTGTCAATAGAGACCTCTTAGACAGGCTTGTTAACCACTATGGAAAATAATTTTTTGCTGAACAGGACCTTGATACGCTTGATCGATTGGTTTCTTATGTTGAAACTTAGCATTTCTAGGTGATTTTTTTCAGCATTCCCCTGAAAACAGGATTATATTTTTTCCTCAATAGAATAAGAGGTTTCTTTTGAGTGAATAATAGACTTCATCTTCTCTAGAGATTCAGGCGAATCCCAATAGATAGTAAGAAAAACCAATTCATCTATAGCTGATATATTTTGAAATGAGTGTGTTTCATTACGAGGTATATAAACTACATCACCTTGCCCTAACTCTGCCTTTTCCGATCCAACTAACATTACACCTTGTCCAGAAATAACGATAAATGTTTCTAGTTCATCATGTCTATGAGGATCGGTAGATTCACCGGGTCTGACGGATGCAATTGCAGCACCCCATAATGGATCTACTACCTTATCCCAAGGATATAAACGGCGCAGGTCACAACCATATTCATACTTGGTATTAGCTTTTGTTTTTCTCTGAATATACATCAGTGTTCCATTGCGCATATTATAAAATTTAGTTGCGCAGATCCGATAAATCCTTATATAGAAAGCGACAGTGAACAGCTTCCAATAACCCTAAAGTTCCTTGTAATACATTATAATATATACGTCGATGGTTATGCAACAAAATCTCCCGATTATCTTGGATTTTTAGTGATATTTACTTTTTTATCGCACATTGAGAGATGTATGTAGTGCAGCCAAGCTCTACTATCCATACAGCATCACACTTGTAATGGCCGATCTTTGTAAGTCCACTCAAAGGGTTTTGCCATTTTCTCGTTGAAGAAGCCAACAAACCTGCAATTTTCAAGAAAAGTGTCGCTCAGTTTACGCAGCGAAATCATATTACCGTTGATTATCTGACCGCTCAGAGTTAAGCAACACTTCAGCTGGCAGCTACCAGTTTCTGGTTTCACGACTTCCCCAGTCGTTCAGAGTGTTGCTCTTTCTCCTGACAGTAAACATCGCCAGGTTTCCGTTTCAGAACTTCTCTGATCTTGCTCGGTATGCCTGACTTAAGGCGTCTGGAACTTAATGTTATATGTTTATGGTCCAGGTTGTACCAGTGCACATACTCTCTGGCCGATTTCAGACTGGAGAACTGATTCAGGTACTCTGGATGATATTTCATTGTTCTGAAGCCTGCTCAGAATTCTGCGTACGTGACAGTGAAATATTTTCCCCGCTTCCTATGTCCAGTTTGGCTATTCTGAAGTATCTGGTCAATCAGCGCTTCAACCAATAAAAGTGAGCATTTCAACAAGTTTCCTGACTGGATTTTCTTCTATAACAAGGGTGTGATTCGGGAAAATGACCGTCACGAACAGGACAAAATCATTAAGTGGAATCACCTTGCCACTAACATGCTCATTTTTTATAACGTCGAGGTGATGACCAGAGTATTGAAGAAACTGAAAGAAGAAGGGCACAAGATTACTGAAGATGATTTGAAGCACCTGTCTCCTTACATAGAGAGTGCAAACCGGCTGGGAGATTACCGTCTTGAGTTAGCCAAGCAGGTACGGCTTCTGGATTTTTCTATTTCGGTACTGTGAGCACCCCTTTCAGAATGTCACTGAAATCACTTATTATTTGGCATAATAGTTCTGAAGGCTATGTTCCCCTAAATGGTTGAACTCGCAAACTTCCCAGTATTCGGTTGCATAATCGATCATATGTTAAGGAATCTCTATCCGTAAGTGCTCTACGCCAGCCCAGATAATGTGCCAGATATTTTGTTGCAACCCCATGAAAAATCCCTGAAATCCACCCTTTTAAATGACTGTGATATGAATTCACATGCTGTAAGTGAAAAATACCTTCAACGACTCGTTGACCGGCAGATGTCACTATTTCTTTGAAGATGAAACCCAATTTTCGAGCCAGCTTTTCATGCGCTAGTGTTGCATCAGCACAGACAACGGTTTCTATATCTATTCGCCCATTGACATGAGAACACAGTTCGTCTGCTGTCTCATTTTTCAAAACGCCGTCAACAGTGTGGCACTCCCTGTCTCTGGCAACTACGACTGGAATTTTTCGGCAATCCACTTTTTTATCGTTACCCCGTTTTCGAGCAGGCCTTGGAAGGTTTTTCCTCTGGCCTTTGAATGACTCACGAAAAAAAGTTTCATCAATCTCTGCAATGCCACGGAGTACAGGAGCTTGGTCATACTCAATAGCTTGTAAGAAGCGATGTCGCCAACGAAATGATGTTCTCAATGTGATCCCGCACTCCTTAGCAGCAGGGCGAAGAGTCAACGAATGCGTCATACCTTCAAGATATTGAGACCATTTTTCCGGGTGTCTCAGGCGTGCCAGAGGCGTATTGGAAAAGGAATTGAACATTTTCCAGCAAGACTTGCATCGATAACGTTGTCTTTGGTTACGAATACCCCAGCGCTGTAGCTCTTCAGAATCACAATGAGGGCATTTGGGTGCTTGTGCAAAGCTCTCTTCGATAGAGGTGGCTATATCACAAGAGTAATGCGGTTCTGATAACGCATTAAGAAGAGTATATTTCTGTTGCTTTGTTAATGTCGGTAAGGCATTAAGAACATCTTGAAACTGTTGAGACTGCATAACAGAGCCTCCAGTAAAGGAGATTATGACAGTTTAGGTCCATCAACCACTATGAGCAACTTAGCCAGTTCTGAACATTAAAGGCGGCGAAATGCCTGGATACTATCAATACCGTTTTAATCTTGATCTTCGTGCCAGCGACAAAATCATCAAGAAGACAGCTAAGCTTAACCGCCTGAAATCGTGGACGTTCGAGGACCATATCCATCACTATACCAACTACATCGAACCAGACTTTATTAATACATTAGATTTCGGAATTTGTTGTGAAGAGTATTACTGGCGTATTGGTCAGCGCCGTATGATATTTCCCAAGGATGCAGACGTTCTGAACATGCTGTTACAGGCGAAGTTTTCCCTATCAGCGGTTGAAGGTTTTCGGTTGCCCTATGATCAGTTTATTTTAGCGATCCCGAAGGAATATAAGTTTGCCGGATTGTCTATAACGGGAGTTCTGGTGACGATGTGCCGGAATACTGATGAGATGAATGAGAAAATTGATCCATTCATCAAGGTATGCAGCAAAGGCACCGAGTCGGCACAAACGCCTCCTGATCGCAAGGGAATGCTGACGTTTAATTTTCAGTTTACTCATGATCCGGCAACAACATATTCTCGCATATCTGTGAACTTAGAAGATTTGCCACGTATTCTGTCAGCAAACAGATATCAGGATCTTGCCGACATTCTCCCAGGGTTTGCTTCAAGAGGATATCTTCACACGGAGCGTTGTGATAATGCGGAATTGCAGGCTCATTATGAGTTGCTGAAACTGGTGGTGTCTATGTCAGTGTATGTTATGTACGCACGAAGCAATGATCGCCATGATATTTTGCAGGATGGACTGCCAGGAAAGTTCAGCAATCACCAGTTTGCATCTCTGGGTCATCGTCGTAGCAAACACATGACTTTAGGCAGTATGTCTGGTGTTAGGGAAAATAGAACATCCCCGAACAGTCACTACAGGTCATGGCATTTTCGTCAGCTGGTACATGACAAGTATTATCAGAATGAATATCAGGGCATGGAAAAGGGGAGCCGGATCGTTTTTGTTTCTGATACTTTGGTTTCCAGCAAGGCCAAGCCAGCAACACTGATGGAGTAATTTAGCGGTTTGTGTATCCGAGCAACTGAATCGGCAATTTCTTCATGAAGAACAATGGCTTACCAGAATTTTCTGACGTAAAAGCAATTTTGCAGGCCGAGCCCCGCTTACCAGCTTGTACATTTAGGAATACACCTACGTTATAAGCCAGTAACTTGCGGGCCATTCTTGCTGTCATGCGCCACATATTACGGCAGCCACTGTGCTCAATATCGAAATAATGTGCCAACTGTCCAATGACGGTTTCGATTCTGCGCCTGACCCGCATAATCAGTTTGACGAATTTTTTTGGCCGGTTATCTTTCATGTTTTTTTTCAATGGCGTTTGCAGGTCGATACCAACCGCTTCGCAATCCTCTTTGAAAATCGGCTTAATGTAGCCTTTGTCTCCCAACAACAACCCGGCTATCGTTTCTATCAAATCGTAAGCTGCATCTCTCTCGTCAACGTTCGCAGGTGTCAGGCTCAGTGAAACTGGAATGCCCGTCATTGAAATTAACAGATGCCCCTGAAAACCAAAAAACTTCCTGTCTTTTGAAGCACAGTAGCCATAAGCCACTTCGTCATTAAATATTTTCCGACGTTTTGCCCGAACCCGCTTGCAAACCTCTATGGGGAAACCATCAATCAGGTGAACATTATCCCTGTCAGCGCCCAATATTTGCACCAGATGCTCTGTGATTTTTTGCTTCACAGCCCAGAGGTTCGCCCCCTGTGATGCCAGCTTGGTTCTGGCGGGAATGTTTGGAAAAAAGTGTAGCCAGTGTCGTCGAAAATATTTCCAGATATTTTTGTCCTTGTGATGTCCAAGCCATTCACCCACTATTTCAATGGTAATAACCTCGCTATCACTGAGCTTGGGCTCATAGCCACGAGTACGTATAGGTGTGGGAAAAAGCTTTTGGAATAAATCATCAATCAGACAAAAGACATTAATGATAAACTCTTCTTCAGGCATGACTGTCACCGGCTATTAAGCAATCTGTTTTAGAGGGCAGGTTGGTTAAGGTGTAGTCATGCCTTATGTGATGTCAAAAGTCGGCCTTCGCGTAACTCTTTCAGAGCCTTGGCGCAGGTATCTAGATCCATGGTAGAAAACTTAGGCGGCAAATAGTTCGATGATAGTGGAAATATGGTGGGCTTGTACAGGGACTGCTTCCGGTTTGTTGATTGTTTTCAGGAAGCAGTCAGTAAGTATTTACTATGCCGAATAGTGAGCAATACCATCCATAAACATCTGCACCGAGAGCATCACCAGGATCATCCCCATCAGCCGCTCAATGGCAAATATGCCCCGACTACCCAGTAATTTCATAATTTTACCCGACATCATCAGAATGGCAGCGCTCAATGCCCAGGAGATAAAAACGGCCATGGCCAGTGGCCACTGATTTCCCGGATGCTGGCTGGAGACCAGCATCAGCGTTGCCAGAATGGATGGGCCGGCAATCAGGGGAATCGCCAGGGGAACAATAAATGGTTCACCGTCTGGGGTACTGCCCATGATGCCACCACCCCGGCTGGATGGGAAAATCATGCGAATGGCGATAATAAACAGGATAATTGCACCGGCAATACTCACCGATTCCTGCTTCAAATGCAGTGATAGCAGCAGGTATTTTCCGGCAAAAAGGAAGATCAGAAGAATAACCAGGGCAATCAGCAGCTCTCTGATAAGCACCTTGCTACGCCTCTGTTTAGGAACTCCTTTCAGAACTGAGATAAAGACAGGCATATTGCCCAAAGGATCCATGATCAGGAAAAGCAGTATAACGGTTGAGTAAATGTCCATGTTTGAAAAAGCCAGCTGTGTTTATCAGGGAGCGCTTATAACATATTCACCAGAGGCATAGAAAGGCCTCCGGTGGGATATTCAGTGCATTAAATCAGCCTAAGACTCTTTGGCGGGCAAGGATAGACAGCAAGCGGGAATCGTTGCTCCTGCCATCACCATTGCCGTCAAGATCAATGGTATCTTCCAACTGGAGCCTGGTGTGGTACTCCAGGGCTGCTTCCCTGGATTTTTCTATATCAGCTCTGTCTTTGGCCGCATCGGCTAACTCGGCTTGTCTATAGATAGGGTTGTTTTCCTGGTTCACATTGTAAAGTTGACTCATATTAAATTCCTTGTCTCAGTGCTTGAAAACAGTCATAGCTTGTATTGATAAATTCAGATTAGTTATGACCAGTCTGTGAGTCATTACTACTTAAGTCACAAGGATGATTAAAAAATGCAGGGGGAGTAATTAACGTTATGATTTTTAAGTGGTACTAAGGACTTGATCAAGGGCTGGATGCAGCCCTTCTACTATTTATCAAGAGCCTGACTATCAAGAGCCTGATTTTCAAGATAGTTATCTTTCAGTTTGACATAGTTTCCAGCGGTGTATTGGAAGAAACTACGCTCTGTTTCCGATAGTTCCCGTGTTTTTTTGGCCGGGTTTCCCTTGTAGACAAAACCACTCTCAAGATGCTTGCCCGGGGGAACCAGACAACCGGCTGCGACAATCACCTCTTCTTCCACCACGGCACCATCCAGAATAATGGCACCAATACCAATCAGACACCGGTTATGGATAGTACAACCATGCAAAACCGCTTTATGCCCTACCGTTACATCATCACCAATGGTCAACGGATGGCCAGCGGGGTTGTAATCACTGGCATGGGTAATGTGCAGAACTGAACCATCCTGTATGCTGGTTCTGTCGCCAATACGGATGGAATGCATATCGCCACGAATAACCGCCGTTGGCCATACCGAGCTATCGTTCCCGATCGTGACATCGCCAAGCACAACCGCACTGTCGTCGATATAGACCCTTTCGCCAAGAACTGGCATTTTATGATTGAAGCTTCGGATGGCTTGACTCATTGAGCGGGGCTCCTGTGGTGTTTCTGCCTCAGTGGATGCAAATAATGTCTAGGAGGCTGTCCGAGAATAGACTGCCCTACTGCGGTGGCAGCAAATTGGTCTAAGAAGTCGGAATTTTTTAGTAAATAGAACCACTATTGACTAAAAAATTCCGACTTTTTATCCTCAATTTTCTGCCATCCTCGCTACGGGCGCTATTCTCGGACAGCCTCCTGGTGCATTGACCGGATTCTGCTTGAATTCACCGGATGACGCACCCATCTATTACCAATAATTACCATGAAATTTAAAAAGTATAGAGAGCTGTCTTATGATTAACCCGCTACTGGAATCCAGTGAACTTCCCCCATTTTCCAAAATTCTGCCGGAACATGTAAAACCCGCCATTGAATCCATTATTGCTGATAATGAAAAGGCGCTTGCCGCGTTACTGGCTTCCGGTGCCGCTCTTGGAGGTGCCGCTTTCGGATGGCACTCTTTGCAGGAGCCCCTGGATCAGCTGGATGACCGGTTGGGGCAAGCATGGTCACCGGTTGGTCATATGAACGCGGTCGTCAACAGTGAAGCACTGCGGGAAGCGTACAATGGCTGTTTGCCGCTGCTATCTGAATACTCTACCCGTCTTGGCCAGAACCGTCAGTTGTTTGAGGCTTACCAGTCTCTGGCAGATTCTGAAGCGTTTAAGCAGCTGGACAGCGCTCAGCAGAAAGTGATTAACGATAACCTCAGGGATTTCCGTTTAGCCGGTGTTGCCCTGGAAGATGAGCAGAAATCCCGTTACGGCGAGATCAAAAAACAGCTGTCGGAACTGACCAGCAAATTCTCTGACAATGTTCTGGACGCCACCATGGCCTGGAGCAAGCTGATTACCGATGAATCGGAGCTGGCCGGATTACCCGAGTCTGCCCTGGCCGGGGCAAGGCAGCTGGCCGAGTCAAAAGAGAAGGCGGGCTGGTTGTTGAATCTGGATTTTCCAAGCTACTTTCCGGTGATGACCTATTGCGATAACCGGGAGCTCAGGAAAGAGGTTTACACCGCCTTCTCTACCCGCGCGTCTGACCAGGGGCCAAATGCCGGGGAGTTTGATAACACGGACAACATGAGGCAGATCCTGCAGCTTCGCCATGAACTGGCCCGGTTACTGGGTTTTGAGAACTACGCTGAATACTCCCTGGCCACCAAGATGGCGGAGTCCCCGGATAAAGTCATTGAATTTCTGCAAGACCTGGCCGCCAAAAGCAAGCCTCAGGCGGAGCAGGAGCTGGCGGAACTGAAAGCGTTTGCCAAAGCAGAGTACGGCGTTGAAGATCTTGCAGCCTGGGATGTTGGCTATTATGGCGAGAAACTCCGGCAGCAGCGGTACGCCATTTCCCAGGAAGAACTGCGCCCATGGTTCCCGGCGGAAAAAGCCATTGCCGGAATGTTTGACGTGGTCAATCGACTCTATGGCGTTGAGTTTGCCACCGTGGATAACGTGGATACCTGGCATAAAGATGTGCGCTTTTTCAACATCACCAGAGAAGGAGAGGTGATCGGTCGCTTTTACCTGGACCTTTATGCCAGGGAACATAAGCGTGGTGGTGCCTGGATGGATGTCTGCCGTTCCCGCTGGCAACAGGATGGCAAGTTACAACTGCCGGTGGCCTACCTGACCTGTAACTTCACACCGCCGGTGGGCGATAAACCGGCGCTGTTAACCCACGACGAAGTGGTAACCCTGTTCCATGAGTTTGGTCACGGTCTGCACCACATGCTGACCAAAGTGGATTATGCGGCGATTTCTGGCATCAGTGGCGTTGCCTGGGATGCTGTCGAACTGCCCAGTCAGTTTATGGAGAACTGGTGCTGGGAGAAGGAAGGGCTGGCCATTATCTCCGGTCATTTTGAAACCGGCGAGCCGCTGCCGGAAGCGATGCTGAATAAATTGCTGGCGGCAAAAAACTTCCAGTCTGCCATGATGATGGTCCGGCAGTTGGAGTTTTCACTTTTTGACTTCAAACTGCACAAGGAATATCGCGATAACATTGATGTTCAGTCCGTGCTGGATCAGGTGCGCCAGCAAGTGGCAGTGGTGATGCCGCCATCTTTCAACCGTTTTCAGAACAGTTTCAGCCATATCTTTGCCGGGGGTTATGCTGCGGGCTATTACAGCTATAAATGGGCTGAGGTGTTATCCGCTGACGCGTTTTCACGCTTTGAGGAAGAAGGGATTTTTAACCGGGAAACCGGTGAGTCCTTCCTCCATGAGGTGCTTGAAAAAGGCGGTTCTGCTGAACCTATGGAGCTGTTTGTCAACTTCCGCGGCCGAGCGCCAGAGATTGATGCGTTGCTGCGACACAGCGGTATTCAAACGGCTTAATGGCTTGGGCTTTGCAGTTTTTTGCCCCAACCATGATAAGTTTTGCCGTTAAATGACGGCTATTTGAAATAAATACGCAGCAGAGCGCTTGAGGTGCTTTCTGTTGCGTATAACTGTCACATCAGTCAGGGATTAAGAGCCATGAAAACCAAGCGCTTTATTGCAGGAGCGGTATGCCCTTCCTGCGGCACAATGGATTCAGTTCGAATGTTCCGCAGTGAGACTGAGCGGGATTACCGGGAATGCGTGGAATGCGGCTTCAGCGATGAGATGGAAGTCAATCCGAGGCTGGAGGGGAATTTGCCAGAGGCCCGTATTGCCCGGGAAGAGAGTATTCTGGATGATCATACCGACATTATTCGATTTGTTGATGATCCACCTGTAAAAAAGCCGTGAGGGTGCATTGATGATGGTCTACCTTACTGCGTGAAATAATTGGATTTTGACAACCAACCAGAGCTGCCCGGCAACAACCGGGGGCAAGTTCAGTTTGTATGTTACCACCAGCACCGGTATCCGTGACTCCTGAAGAAGCGCTGTGTTTACAGGCCTCCCGGCAGTGTTTCAATCTTGAGAAGCAATGTTGCACGTTTAGAGGACTTCAGGTCACAAGGTTAGATGTGTTCAGAAGCTTGATGCTGGTATTAGAAGATGCCTCAGTGGGTGCGACTGTAGGAGGAGCTATAGGCTGTGTTACTGGTGGTATTGCCGGGGCTATAGCAGGTGGTATGGCAGGAGCTGTAGTAGGCGGTATGGCTGGTGGTGCAACAAGTGCAGTGGTTGTTCATCCGGGTAATGGAAATACTGCATTAATGCGTGCCATTAACGGTGTTCTGGGAGGTGGCATCGGAGGTGGCGTGGGTTTTTTCCTGGAAAATGACCTGGGAACAGAGCTAGCTGCAAAAGGTGCGATAGATGGTGCCATAGTCGGAGGTCTGGTTGGTTCAACCTTAGGCTTAACTACAGGCGTCATAATTGTAAAAAACAATTTTTTTATCAGGAATAGAGTCGTAGAGAGATCAGACCCTGTAGTTCGGCTATCCAGCACTGAAGAGCTTGATCAAATACAGGCGCCTTACGGAGTTAAAACCCCCATTCACGGTGAATCAGTCCGATCGACAATGATTGTTATGGAGAACGAGGAAATCACTGGAAAAAAGGTATAACGAAAAATACAGATCACATCGCAGAAGTGGTTGCTCAGTTTGTTGATGAACAGTTTCACCATCCCCTATTCTTACCGCTTGTTAGTACTGCGATTACGGATCACCTCTATTATCTTTTATCAAATGTTGTCAGGGTACCGGAACCGTAGACTGGTTATCATTAAGACACTGAAATAAAATTAAAGTTCATCAGGCTGGCTGGTTCAGGCCGAGGCTGTAAATTTAAGCTCAATACCCAGGTTGTTGGAAAGGCAGTTCCAGCGTGACCAGATCCTGATCCACTCCTCAGCACTGCGATCATGGATAAACTCCCTGAATTTCTCTTCATGATAAATCGCTTGCGTGCGCATCATCTGATCCACCGTTTTATCCACAATCACATCCAGGGCATTGGCAAACTTTTCCCCCAATATTGAATGAACAATCAGGTTCGCCCAGGTCATATTCATGGGGATGAGCGTTGATCCGGTTTTTACAAGATATTGGTCGTTTACTTCTTCAATAAGCCGATGGGCAAAATAGGCTTTATCAAGCAATAAATCGAGCCCGGAAACGGGTTGATCCCGGGTTATGGCCGCCATAAAGTTTTCTTCAGCAATATCCAGAAATGGTGAGATAAACCGATGAATACCCACTTGCCGGGAGGCTTCATTAAGCGCTTCCAGAAAATCCGGCACATGGTCAATATAATCCATCGTAAAGATCAGCAATGTCTCACAGGCATTATCATCAGGCAGCTCAATTGTGCGATGTAATTGTTCAATCCGATCACTGATAAGCGTTTGCAGATGTCTGCTTTGCGCTTCCAACTCTTTGACCTTAAGGATTAACTGTCGGATTGCCTGTACATCCATATTGACCCCCTGTGTTCATCCATTCGTGCCAGCAGGAATGACTGGCAATGGCTGTCTGGTAGATGTTTAAAAAACCATAGTACCAACTATAAAACAAGAGACGGTAAATATTCATTTTTCATATATTTCAATATTTTTATAAATAAAAAATAATATAAAAAACACTGCAAAATAAGGGTTTTTCTAAATTTTGGAATCTGTTGTGCAGTCAAAAAAATGGCACACAATATATGCTATGCCAGCTTTTTCCAGAGGCATCTCAGGGGTGCCTGGAATGATAGAAATTTTTTTCAACAGACCGGAACTATCTGTTGTTCAATTGGATCTAATGACCGCGAAATGGTAAGCGATGGAAGTCGTCAATTTTGTCTGACTGAAATCTATGGCCTCAAATTAACTAAAGGGTCTGTAGAGCTATGCCTCCGTTAGCAAATTCCGATGCTCAGCCAATACCTTTACCACCGTCTGAACCAGAAGTCAGCGAAGCTGCTATCGCAACTGCATTCAATAGCAACGTTCAGATAACACCCTCCTGTTCACGCCAGCTACCTGATTCCGGGGAGCGTCCAGAGCTCTCGCTGGATGAACAACAAATTACTGCTGTTGAGCCTGGTGGCGTAAAAACAGAGCTTGGCATATCACCGACGAAGTTTCAGGAAAATGATATATTGCTGATTTACCCACAAGATTTTTCTGACCACTCCAGTGTGGATTTGCACGTAAATCCGGGAAAACTGAAAGATGCCCTTAGATGGCATATTCATGGCATATTGGATGATCGTTATGAAAGTTTTCAGATCGAAGATGAACCCACCCGGGAAGAAGAACAGTCATTAGCAGATTCAATAATAACAAGGTTGCCGGCAGCGTTATATGAGTTCCTTAACAAAGACTGGTCTGGTAGAGACTGGTTTGTCCCCGAGGAGTATCAAGCTCTGGCGAAGTTCCACTTTGCATTCATTTTTTTCAATGAAGACGATCTTTTGAATTACGAGATATGTGAAGAACAAGGTTGGGAATACCCAAGTTACGGGTACGAAAAGTGCGGTGAATTTAAAAAATTTTTGATAAAGGAGTGCTTACCTCTGCTCAAAGGCTGGAGCGAAGACGAAGTGCGGTATATTAAGGAGTGGCTGAACTACGAATTGAAACGTTGTCAGAAATATCCTGACCATGATCGCCTGAAGAGCTACGTCGATTATTGTCATTATGGCCCATTAAAAGCTGATTGTGTGTCAATCTGCGACCGTAGTTACCGCATACATGAAAACCGGGCTGCATATAATCGCATTAAAAACCTTGAGAGCCAGTTGGAAAAATTGTCATAAGACTGCCACTGGTTTGCCGAAAATGGTGTCTTTGAGCCAAACTAGAGGAAATAAGTGCTTATGTATTCATCAGTAAATTTTCCTGTTCAGCCACATTTACCTCTGGTCAAATCAGACAGCCCTCAAGCTATTGCATCTGCTGAGTCGAATGGTAAAGTTCAGGAGATTCCTGCCTCTTTACGCCATCTTCCTGATTCCACAGAGTGCCCAGAGCACCCACTGGATAAACGTCAAATAACTACTCAAACGTCTTGTGTCGTTAAAGCAGGGCCTGAACAATCACCGACAAAGTTTCAGGAAAATGATTTATTACTCGTTTATCCTTGTAATTCTGTGAGAAGAGTCACAACACCCACTCTTGATTTGAAGATCAATCCAGAAGAACTTAAAAACAGGCTTGATTATCACATAACTGGATTTTTGAGAGAACGTTGGATAAGTGGACATAGAAAAGGTCCTGCTACTCAGGAGGAAAAAAAATCACTGGCTGATTCAATATTAGCAAGGTTGCCTGCAGAACTAACTGAGTTCCTGAACAAAGACTGGTCCGATAAAGAGTGGTTTGCTCCCGATGAGTATCAAGCCCTGGCGAGGTTCCACAGCGCAATTATTTTGCTTGAAGATGAAGATTTGGACTACCGGAGTGAAAAAGAGGAAGATGAATTTAACGAATTTTTTAGAAAGGAGTGTTTACCCTTGCGTGCTGGCTGGAGCGAAGACGAAGAAGACGAAATAGAACTAGAACTCATTCAGTATTGGTTGAATGAGGAACTGCAGCGGTGTCAGGATTATCCTGAAGCTGAACGGATGAACGAATACATTAAAACGTGCCATTATGGTATATTCAAAGCCGACTGTGTGACGGTTTGTGATGAATGCATTTACCGTATTACTGAAAACTGGAAACCATACGGACACATTAAAATGCTGATGAGTCAGGGTAAGGGATCGCCGTAACACAGTAAATATCTCAGGTGGTTTATCGATTGAATTTTCATAAGACTCCTTGTCTTATCAAGTAAGGAATTGTCCGAGGGCAAAAAGGCCATCGGTCCTTGCCTCTGGCAATGGTCGGCGATTGCTGGAACTGATGATTAAAGATGGCAAGTCTCTGCTTACTGTTGGATCGACAGAAATAAATTAATTCACCCGTTCGGATAAATCGATAGAATCCGATTATCAAATTAAAGGATATGAATTGCTATGCATCCGTTAGCAAGTTCCACTGTTAAGACCCCTGTACTTATGCCCGAATCAGACAATTGTCCAATTATTGCCACTGGAGGATCCAATGGGTCAGTTTATGAGGCTCCTGCCTGTGCACGCTATATTCCCAATCAACAGGTCTGCGCAGGGAGTCCAGAGCAGTCGGTGGATGAACATCTGATCACTGCTCTAACGTCTTGTACCGTAAAAATAAAGCCAGAACAACCTAAGGTAAAGTTTCAGGAAAATGATTTATTACTTGTTTATCCCTGTAATTCTCACCTCGGACGCGCTCCCGGTCTCGATTTGGAGATCAACCCGGAAAAACTTAAAAACAGTCTTGAATTTAACATATCTGAATTTTTGAGGAAACGATGGATAGACGGAAAGAGAGAAGATAGCCCTACTGAGGATGAAACAAAGTCACTGGCTGATTCAATATTAGCAAAGTTGCCTGCAGAGCTGACTGAGTTCCTGAACAAAGACTGGTCTGGTAAAGAGTTGTTCGCTCCCGAAGAGTATCAGGCACTGGCCCGGTTCCACAGTGCAATGATCCTGGCTAAACATGAGCGTATTAATTATTTGTGGGCATTCGTGAATGACGAAGAGTGTGAAGACGTTAACGACTTTATTGTTAAAAATAATATTCCCCTGAGCATTCTCTGGAGCAAAGACGATGAAGAATTTCACGAATTTTTTAACAAGGAGTGCATGCCCCTGCGTGATGGCTGGAGCCTGGATGAAATAAAGATTATAAGGTATTGGCTGAAAAGGGAGCTGAGTAAACCCGTTAAAACGTGCCACTATGGCATATTAAAAGCCGGTTGTGTAACGGTCTGCGACAACTGTAAATACAGTGTTATGGAAAACTGGGAAATGTATGAGCGCTTCAAAATGTTTATGAGACAGAAGCAGAAATTGTCGTAACACAGCCATTTTTGCAGGTGGCTTAACGTTTGATTTCATAAGATCCCAAAGAGGCAACGGCGAACCCTGTTTATAAAGGGTGATAGAGCCTGGTTAGACTTACTGCTTCTCTGATTTTTGCACAGGGGATTGTCTTTAGTTACAACAGAATGTCTTGGTTATAAATTTTTGTACCATAGAACCTGAATAAAATATTGTTTAATTACAGCCCTTTACAGGCGTGATATGGGAAATGTCAGGAGTCTATTAAACGACATTTATAGTATTTTAAAATTGGCGATTTCATTTTCTTTCAGCATGTTGTTTAATGGTTTTTTAGAACTATACTCTATAACGATTATTGTCAGACTTAGAGTGTTCTGCTTTGAATGATTTGCCATAGGATTTTTATGGCATGAGGTGTTGGATTTGCAGTTATGTGTTTGCTAAGCATTTTGTTTTGGTCTCAATACTGATTGCATATCTGCTCTTGAATAGATGTAGTGGGGTTTTTCAGATCAGATAATTATAAGTAATCTCGCTTCCTCTCAATAAACCATCTGTGGTTTACCTGCGTAAATGACACAAACGGGCTTTATCATGGGGTGGAGACGATGAACGCTGGTAACAACACAAGACCATTGGAAAGGTCAGTATCGTGACACAGGCAACCGGACGAAAAACTGCTCCGTTGGCAGTCGCACCTCTGAGAAGTAAAGCAGCGCAACAAATCTGCACAATAATAATAAGAAGTTTCCGCTGCGATCAGCGGATAGTCAGGGGATGTAAGGGAATAATGATGCAGCAGGCGAAATCTCTCTTTCTTCTTCTTGCGGGGCTGGCTGTAACGGGTAGTAGCCGTGCTGCATGGGAAGTCAATATGACCGAAGGTGTGACGGCGGTCAGCCGGAATATCTACGGACTCCATATGACCATATTGATGATCTGTGTCGTGATCGGCCTGATTGTCTTTGGTGTCATGTTTTATTCCATTTTCAAGCACCGTAAATCCAAGGGCGCAGTAGCTCACCAGTTCCATGAAAGCACACTGGTTGAGATTGTATGGACATCCATTCCTTTTCTGATCCTGGTGCTGATGGCCATTCCGGCGACCAAAACGCTGGTGGAAATCTACAATACTGACGAGGCCGATATTGATATCAAAATTACCGGCTATCAATGGAAGTGGCAGTATGAATATGTCGGAGAAGATGTCTCTTTTTTCAGTAACCTCAGTACACCCCGGGAACAGATCAGAAATGTTCGGGACAAAAACCCCAACTATCTTCTGGAAGTGGATGAGCCGCTGGTGATTCCTGTGGATAAAAAGGTTCGCTTTCTGGTGACCGCTGCTGACGTGATTCACTCTTGGTGGGTGCCTGCCCTGGCAGTCAAGCGTGACGCTATTCCAGGATTTATCAACGAAGCCTGGACCAATATTGAAGTGCCCGGTACTTACCGTGGGCAGTGTGCCGAACTGTGTGGTAAGGATCATGGCTATATGCCCATTGTGGTTGAGGCCAAGTCACAGGAAGACTATGACGCCTGGCTGCAGGCGAAAAAAACCGCAGCGGGCAAAGAGCGTGAGCTGACCGACAAAACATGGACCATGGCGGAATTGATGGACAGAGGTGAGCAGGCCTACACCAAGGCTTGCGCTGTATGTCACCAGCCCAATGGTGCCGGCATGCCGCCGATCTTCCCGGCGCTGAAAGGCAGCCCGATGGCCACTGAAGCGGATCAGATCGGGGCGCATGTCGATATTGTTATGAACGGTAAGAAGGGCTCAGCAATGCAGGCCTTTGCCGGCCAGCTGAGTGAGGTGGACCTTGCTGCCGTGATCACCTATGAGCGGAATGCCTGGGGCAATGACACCGGTGAAATGGTGACCCCTCAAGAGATTGTGGAGTACAAGAAAACTGGCGAATATGTAGAAGATCCGGCCAAGCAGACCATGCCAGATAACCAGCAGGCGAGCCTGTAAGGAGAGTAGATATGACTTCGGTAACAGATACTGCTTCTTCCCTGGATCAGGAGCATCATCACGGGCCTGCCAAAGGATTGATGCGTTGGGTTCTGACCACCAACCACAAAGACATTGGCTCCATGTACCTGTGGTTCAGCTTCATTATGTTTCTGACCGGTGGGGCCATGGCCATGATCATCCGGGCTGAACTGTTCCAGCCCGGACTGCAGATTGTCGAACCGGCTTTTTTCAACCAGATGACCACCATGCACGGTTTGATCATGGTATTCGGTGCCGTTATGCCGGCATTTGTCGGGTTGGCTAACTGGATGATTCCCATGATGATCGGGGCTCCGGATATGGCCATGCCGCGGATGAACAACTGGAGCTTCTGGATTCTGCCCTTTGCTGCCGTGATGCTGGTGAGCACCTTGTTTATGGAAGGTGGTGGCCCCAACTTCGGCTGGACCTTTTATGCGCCACTATCAACAGACTATTCACCGCCTTCAACAACATTTTTCATCTTTGCCATCCACATGCTCGGGATCTCTTCCATCATGGGGGCGATTAATATCATCGCGACCATCCTGAACCTCAGGGCTCCGGGGATGACCATGATGAAAATGCCCATGTTTGTCTGGACCTGGCTGATCACGGCTTATCTGCTGATTGCGGTAATGCCGGTGCTGGCGGGTGCAGTGACCATGATGTTGATGGATATTCATTTCGGTACCAGTTTCTTCAATGCCGGTGGTGGTGGTGATCCGGTACTGTTCCAGCATATTTTCTGGTTTTTCGGGCATCCGGAAGTGTACATCATGATTCTCCCCTCCTTCGGGATTGTCTCTGCCATTATTCCAGCATTTGCCCGTAAGCCCCTGTTTGGCTATACCTCCATGGTGTACGCAACCGCCAGTATCGCCTTTCTGTCGTTTATTGTCTGGGCGCATCACATGTTCACAGTGGGCATCCCGCTGATTGGCGAGCTGTTTTTTATGTACGCCACCATGCTGATTGCGGTACCCACCGGGGTGAAGATATTCAACTGGGTGACCACCATGTTCCGTGGTTCCATGACCTTTGAAACCCCGATGCTCTTCTCCACCGCCTTTGTGGTGCTCTTTACCATTGGTGGTTTCTCAGGACTGATGCTGTCAATTGCCCCTGCTGACTTCCAATATCACGACACCTATTTCGTGGTGGCTCATTTCCACTATGTACTGGTGCCGGGGGCAATTTTTGCCATCTATGCTGCCTGCTACTACTGGCTGCCAAAATGGACTGGCTATATGTATGACGAGACGCTGGCCAAAGTGCACTTCTGGATGTCCTTTATCGGGATGAACCTGACGTTCTTCCCAATGCACTTTGTCGGGCTGGCGGGCATGCCACGCAGGATACCGGACTACGCACTGCAGTTTGCCAACTTCAATGAAATGGCCAGTATTGGTGGTTTTATGTTTGGAACCACGCAGCTCCTGTTCCTGTTTATCGTGATTAAATGCATCAGGGGGGGAGCAAAAGCCGAGGCCAAGCCCTGGGAAGGTTCTGAAGGGTTAGAGTGGAGTGTGCCATCACCAGCCCCCTATCACACCTTCACCACACCACCGGATGTAAAGTAAACGACAGGAGTCTGTATGAGTGAACAGGATAGAGAGCAGCCTGAAGCCATCGAGCATTCAACTCGCCGTACTGTCATTCGCTCCATACTCGTAGCTTGTGGCATGTTCGGTTTTGGTTTTGCCATGGTGCCACTGTACAACGTGTTCTGTCAGGTGACTGGCCTGAACGGCAAGACGGATCCTGACCCATACATGTACAAGGCGGCAGAAGCCAAAGTGGATACCAGCCGCGATATCAAGGTGCAGTTTGTGGCCACGAAGAATGCGGGCATGAGCTGGGACTTTTACCCCAGCACTCCCCAGGTCACGGTGCATCCCGGCGAACCGGGCCTGCTAAACTTTGTTGCGAAAAACCCCACGGGTAAAACAATAGTGGGCCAGGCCATTCCCAGTGTGACGCCGTTTGAAGCCACCAACTTTCTGCATAAGGTCGAGTGTTTTTGTTTTACCACACAGACGTTGCAGCCATGGGAAGAAAAGGTGATGCCACTGCGGATTATCGTCGATCAGGACCTGCCGAAGCATATAAAAAAGCTAACCTTGTCTTATACGCTGTTTGATGTAACCCATTTGAACTGAGTGTTTTGAGCTTTATTTTCTAAAGAAGATTGTTCGGGAGAAAAGGCGTACTCCCTGTCAGATCAGGAGAGGTGAAAGAAAGTACTATGGCTACCGAAGGTACCTACTACGTTCCGGCCCAGAGTAAATGGCCAATCATTGCGTCTATTGGACTTTTTCTGACCCTTCTTGGGGCCGGCATGATGATGAATGACATGAGCGCCGGTGTTAAGGACTCTAGTGCACACTATGTGTTTTACGCCGGTGGCCTGATTATGGCCTGGATGCTGTTTGGCTGGTTCGGCAATGTCATCCAGGAGTCCCGGGCCGGGCTTTACAGTCCACAGATGGACCGGACATTCCGCTGGGGAATGTTCTGGTTTATTTTTTCCGAAGTGATGTTTTTTGCCGCACTGTTTGGCACCCTGTTCTATGTTCGGGTTCTGGCCGTCCCCTGGCTTGCCGGTGAGGGTGAAGGGGCGATGACCCACGAGATGCTCTGGCCAGATTTTACTGCGAGCTGGCCACTGATGGTAAATCCGGACAATGATCTTTTTGTTGGCGCTGCTGATGTTGTGGATCCCTTTCACCTGCCGCTGTTGAACACGCTTCTGTTGGTTGCTTCCAGTATCACACTGACACTGGCCCACCACGCACTGCGCGCTAATGACCGCTACAAGATAAAACTGTGGTTGATCCTGACGCTGGTGCTCGGCACCGCATTCCTGTTTTTCCAGGTTGAAGAGTACATCGAGGCCTATAACGAACTGGGGTTGACCCTCAGTGCTGGTATTTATGGCTCAACCTTCTTCTTGTTGACCGGTTTTCACGGTGCACATGTAACACTGGGAGCCATTATGCTGGCGGTGATGCTTGTGCGGGTTTTTCAGGGACATTTTGAGGCAGATAACCATTTTGCCTTTGAAGCCGCCAGCTGGTACTGGCACTTTGTAGATGTGGTATGGGTTGGACTGTTTATTTTCGTTTATCTGATTTAACGGTTATCGATACAACCAGGGTGCCTGGCTGTGGATATCTCCATGAAGCCAGGCGGCAACAATAACCACCATAATCAAAACAGTGAGACCGATACGAACTTTCAGGGAGTTCAGCAGTTTGGGCGAACTCTTCTTCTCAGTCAGCAGAAAATAAAAGCCGGTACCCAGACTGATAACCACGGCAATAAAAAGAACAATAACGACGAATTTTATCCACATATTCCTGGCTCAAGAAAGTTATCCACAAGGCAAACTCCTGAGATGAACTCAGTATTTTCCGCACTTTCTGGGACACAATAGCATAGAAAGACCGTTCACTTGATGTTTGGATTCAGATTGAAGTTGACCCTGTTAGTGATTGCCACCCTGCCGGTACTGGTGAGTCTGGGCTTCTGGCAGCTATCACGTTACGAGCAAAAGTTGATGCTGGAGCAGGCTTATGAGTCTCGCCATGCTCTTGAGCCGTTGTCACTTTCCCAGGCTCAACGTCACGAAGATCCGTTGTATCTCCCTTTTACGGTGAGCGGCCGGTTTGACCCGGATCGCTACTTTCTTTTGGATAATCAGGTTTTCCAGGGTGAGGCCGGGTATGAGCTGTTCATGCCGTTTCTGACCGATGACGGAGCATGGTTGCTGATTGACCGGGGTTGGATTGTCGCTGGTGATCGGGAACGACTGCCGGAGGTGATGACAGATCCGGAGCATCTGATACTGACCGGCTTTGCGTATAAGCCCTTGGGCAAACCCTTTATGCTGGCGGAAGACATCTGGGAAGAAGGCTGGCCGAAACGCATCCAGGCGTTTGACTCACTGAAAATATCGGAAGCCATGGAGAGCACGACGCCGGATTTTTACATGGTGCTCAGAGCGGGTCAGCCGGGTGCTGAACAGATGCGCCCAATGGTGATTAATCTGAAATCAGAGAAGCACCTGGGCTACGCCTTTCAATGGTTTGCCATGGCACTGGTCCTGCTCTTGCTGTATGGGTTCCAGATGATCCGCTCAGGTAAGAACCATAAGTAGTTAACCAAATGAAATCATATTTTCTGACTAAGTGGACAGTCACTCTGCGGCGTTACAACTACGGTCACATAGCTACGGCTATGCTCCCTACGTTGTGCCTTGCATAGTAACTGCCCACTTAGCCAGAAAATAAGATTCCATTCGGCCAACTACTTAAGAACAAGCATGACGTGTGAGGTGATCATGACCAAGACAACCACGAATAAGAATCGGCTGCAGCTTGCCCTTGTCATTTTGATCCCATCCATGGCCATGGGGTTGGCCTGGATTATGTACTTTACCGGGGCATGGATACCAGAAGGAAGAAGCAATAAAGGCGAGCTTTTACTACCACCCGCCCAGTTTGCCGCACTGCATCTTCAGGACGGTGAAAAGCGTGTAGATGCCGCAGAAACAGAGGGCCTCTGGCGAGTGGTGGTGTTTGGCAGTGCCCGTTGTGAAGAGTCTGATTGTGTCGCCAGCCTGTATAAAACCCGTCAGGTGCATATTGCCCTGGGAAAAGAGTCTGAACGGGTGACCCGGTTTTACATTGCTCCGGAAAAACCGGTGCCCTCCTCAGAACTTGAAACGGAACATCCGGGCATTTACTGGCTGAACGCGGACAAAAACCATGTGCAAACAGCGCTCGGCCTTAAGCACTGGCCAGAGAACCGTATTTTTATCATTGATCCGCTGGGTAATCTGATCATGGGATACCGGGTTGATCAGCCCGGTGGTGATGTGCTGAAAGATCTGCAAAAGCTGCTGAAAGCGTCCAATATCGGTTAATGGGTACTAAATGATTATTGAGTCATTGGTTTTTGTTTAATGTGGTATTTTTTGGTTAAAAAAAGGGTTGGTAATGGGTAGTCAACTCACTGGAGTGGCAATGAAGAAAAAAGGATTTTATCTGGCGCTGATCGCAACGCTGCTGGCAAGCATTGTGGTTGGTGTGGGTGCCTATACCAGGCTGGTGCATGCCGGGCTGGGCTGTCCTGACTGGCCCGGCTGTTATGGTTTTCTGACTGTGCCGGATACTCAGCAGGAGATTGCCCATGCCGAGTCACTCTTTCCGGAGGCCCCGGTTGAAGTTGATAAGGGGTGGGCAGAGATGATCCACCGTTATGTGGCTGGCTCCCTGATGCTCCTGGTGTTGATGATTGTTATTCAGGCATTCAGATACCGGCGTGAGCCGGGCCAGCCGTTCAAGCTGCCCATTCTGATCCTTGCACTGATTACCCTGCAGGCCGCTTTTGGTATGTGGACCGTCACACTAAAACTATGGCCTCAGGTTGTAACTGCTCATTTACTGGGTGGTTTTGCCACCTTCAGTCTGTTGTTTCTCTTAACGTTGAGGTTGTCTGGTGTGCATCGAGAAAAGGTGCCGGATAAGCCGTTCCTGTTTCTGAAGTGGCTGGCAGTATTCAGTCTGGTATTGGTGGTTGGTCAGGTCAGTCTGGGTGGTTGGACCAGCTCTAACTATGCAGCCCTTGCCTGTCCTGATCTGCCAATGTGTCAGGGGCAGTGGCTCCCGCCCATGAATTTTGCAGAGGGATTTGATGTCGGGCAGGACATTGGTCCGAATTATCTGGGTGGGCAGCTGCATGCTGAGGCCAGAACCGCCATACATTTTGCCCACAGAGTAGGAGCAATACTGATAGTAATATTGCTGGCGTTGCAAATGCTTATTGCGCTCAGGGTGTCTTTCAGGGTTGGCGGTTCTGTAGGATCAACGGTTCGAAAACTGATGCTGCTGGTTATGGTTATGTTGACGGTCCAGGTGGCTCTTGGCCTGAGCAATATCATCTGGAGCCTGCCGCTGAGCATTGCCGTAGCCCATAACCTGGGAGGTGCCTTGTTGTTGTTATCACTGGTGGCCTATAACTACTTCTTATTCGGCGGTGCTCTTAAGAAAAGTGGTTTGAACAACAGTTTGCAGGATTTGCAGGAAAGAGAGGGCTGAGCATGAGTCAAAGTAATGTATTACCGGCAGGGAGTGCCCACTGGAAGGATTATCTTGAGCTGACCAAGCCTAAGGTGGTCGCGCTGATGATCTTAACGTCGGTTATTGGTATGTACCTGGCAACACCCGGTTGGGTACCGCTGGATATTCTGTTCTTTGGTAACCTGGGCATTGCTCTGTGTGCCGGTGCCGCAGCAGTGATCAATCATGTCGTTGACCGACAGATCGATACGGTGATGGCGAGAACCCATAATCGTCCGGTGGCCACTGGTCGGGTTGAACCGCTCCAGGCGGTCATTTTTGCCTTTATTATTGGTTCGCTGGGAATGGCCATGCTGTTTGTGCTGGTTAATCCTCTGACCGCCTGGTTAACATTCGCGTCCCTGATGGGCTATGCAGTGGTGTATACGCTGATTCTGAAACGGGCAACACCACAGAATATTGTTATTGGTGGTTTGGCCGGGGCGGCTCCTCCCCTGCTCGGCTGGACTGCCGTGGCCGGACAGTTTGAAGGCCATGGCCTTTTGCTGGTACTGATTATTTTTGCCTGGACGCCCCCTCACTTCTGGGCCCTGGCAATCCATCGCAAGGAGGAGTACGCCAAAGCGGATGTTCCCATGTTGCCAGTTACCCATGGTGAGGCTTACACCAAACTTCATATTCTGCTCTATACCATCATCATGTTTATGGTTACCCTGTTGCCATTCCTGACGGGTATGAGTGGGGTGATCTATCTGGTGGGTGCAACCATTCTGGGAGCACGCTTTTTATACTGGTCCATTGTTCTGCTCCGTGACAGCAGACCTCATGCCGCCATCAAGACCTTCAGGTTTTCAATTACCTATTTGATGCTGTTATTTGTGGTGTTACTGGTGGACCACTATTCATTTTATCTCTGGGTGTAAGGAGTCCCTGTGGACACAGAAAGGAGTAAAGGGGTGAAAAAGACGGTCACTATTTTACTGGCAGCCGTCGCTGTTGTGCTCGGGGTGACGGCGAATAAATTTATCAACAAGCCAGCGTTATCCAAAGAGCAGCTCCAACAAATGGGAGCGGTGGTGTTTGAAACACCCAGGGCTTTCACCATGGAAGGGCTGGTTGACCATAACGGCCAGCCATTTGTCGCAGAAAATCTTAAGGGGCGCTGGAGCCTGGTCTATTTCGGTTTTACCTTCTGCCCTGATATCTGCCCGGCCACGCTTAGTCAGTTAAATAAGCTGGACGCATTGCTCAAGGAGAAGTCACCGAGCCTGGCGAAAGAGATGCAGTACCTGATGGTGACGGTGGACCCACGAAGAGACACCCCTGACAAACTGAAAGGCTATGTGCCCTACTTTAATAAGGACTTCACCGGCATTACCGGAGAAATAGCGGGTGTTTATAACCTGGCGGTTCAGATGAATGTCCCGTTCACCCCGGTGGTTGATCCTGAGGATGAGTTTTATCTGGTGGATCACGGTGCCAATCTGGCCCTGGTTAATCCGCAAGGACACTATCACGGGTTTATACGGCCACCGTTGGAACCCGGTAAGCTCAGGACTGTGTTGTTAAGTATTGACAAGAGTCATTGAGTCTTGACTTTTTTACAATCTTTTTGATGTTAAAGCCAGCGGATGCTGGCTTTGCAAATTAATAGAGAGTTCCAACAAAAAAGTTTTTTCAGGGCAACGGTCTGATCGAAAGTGCGATGGGTCAAGAATCGGTCGGAATCATTTCAAGCTCGATAAATTTACTGATTTCATAAACCAGATCAATGGCTAAATTCGCCAATTGTGTGAAGTTTTCACCTTCCTCAGGCGTTCGTATTTTATGTTTGAAATTATTTTTTTTATTCATATTCATTAAAGGTGTCTTGAAGAAGGCGTGAATATCAAGAAAGGTTTCAATACCGTGTGGCTTTAACAATTCCTCATCAAGCTGGGCCAGGTCGAGAACAGGAATGGTGGTTCTTCTTTGATAATAATCAATCGCTTCCTGGAGATCTTCTTCTGGTGTGTGCGCTTCAATAAAACGCAGATGATAATGTTCCTTTAGCAAATTGATTAATGGTTGTTTGATTTTTTTGATGTAATTAATAATTGCTTTTTTTTGTTGATTGGTTTTACTGTTTGTTTCATCATCCAACGGTTTATAATCAGGAATTTTAGTGGTTAAAGCTTCCAACTGTTTCATGTAGACTACTAATGGGTGATTTGGCAGCCATCGGGCCAGTTCCTTTCTGTACGCAACAGCGTCATGATATTTTGTGATGATGACATCGATAGCAATGTCCGCTAATGTACGCTTGAGAGGAGCATTCAAAGTAGTTATTTTATCTGTTGTCGTACTGCCCTTTAAAATGGTTACCTCAGAATACCGAGTATAAAGTTGATTAGTAATCACTTTGGCAGCCATCGCAAGTGATCCATCCGTTGTTTCTGTAAGCACTTTTGTATTTCTGGCAAATCTTGGTAATTTTTTTTCATCACTGATCATTCCTAAATATACTGCCAATTCCCCTACTTTAGGTTTCACTTGAAATGGTTCTTCGATGACCAGAATTTTTCTGGTTAAAAGTTTCCCTGCCATTTCTTTAATAAACCATGAAGTTAACTCCTCATTTTCTTCTGGCGAAGGTGTTTTTGCAGGACGTTGTTCCACGGAAACACTGGGCTGCTGCGAAGCTGGTTCGGCTTTTTTCAGTGCTTTTTGAGAAGCTACCCCTGAAGTACTAATATCAAGATCTCTTTTTAGTAATATTTGGATATCCGCAGGCAGTATGCCAATTTTTCTAAAGCCGTGCTCAACGCAGACCAGATAATGTTTTCCTTCATCAATATCAACGGATTCAACTGGATCCTGTTCAGTTGAGACAAAATTTTTGGGTGAAATCTGTAACCGGGCAAACGATTGAGCATATTCGCTGTGTTCAGAAATATTTGGAAAATTTATTTTCATAACTTCTCTCGTTACTTCCTGCCTAAATTTTGGTCAGGGTGAAATTCTCATAAAGCTTTAACTCAGTTTACCAGTGCGTAATGTAATTGGCCTGGGGCTTTCACGGTCTTTATTGCTCCAATACAACATAGAGTTTTCAACAGTCTGGATGGCAATGGAACCTGTGCCAAATTTACCAATGCAGAAACCGGAGCCTATGTAGGTCATGGAATGGATCCATTCTTGTGTGAATGTATCCGACAAATTCAGATAGCTAAATGGCTCAACTATTTTTATATCAGTGACTACTGTTGAGGGATAATAGTTCATAGGGATTTTGATATTGTATTTTTCTGATCCACAGTGTAAAAAACGTTCAAACTGATGGCATGTTGGAATCAAATACTCGCTATCTTCGGAAGTCGTACAGTAACGAGCCCCTTGTGAAATCCACTTTACAAATCTTTTTCCCCAGGTGACTGGAGGCTGATATTCACACTCTGTTTCATCCTGATCTTTGACAACAAAAGAAATCTTGTCGTCTTTGTCTTGAAAAAGTGACATTAAGTATTCATCAGCACCGTCACCACAAATTGAGACATCAGTTTTATCCCCAATTTGAAAGATTTGGAGTGTTATTTTGTTGGAAATAGCCGGATTTATTAATGACTGACGTGTCAGAGTAAACGGTTCCTTTATATAAAGCTTGATCGTCTTTGCATGATTTGTTTCCCTGCCTGCAAATGAGCCGCTGCTGTTTTTCTCCATACTGTTGTTCGCTGTTCGTGCAGGGAGAGACATAGTGTTAGCTGTAGAGGATATATTCATCAGGTTTGCCTGACTTTGCCGTGAATTTACACGAAAAGCCTTGAGCAGCAGGCTTTTCGAACAGATTTCTGTATTGTGAACTTGCGGACTCAGGTTTTATTATTACTTTCTTTTTATCAACCGGGTGATTAAAAAAAGTAAAAAGCTGGCCACAACCACTGAAGGGGCAGCAGGCGTGTCCAGAAACCATGAAGCCGCCAGGCCTCCGGACACACCAAGGATGCCAAGCAGCACTGAAACAATCACCATCTGCTCTGGTGTGCGCGCCAGCCGCTGGGCGGTCGCTGCCGGAATAATCATCAGGGAGGTAATCAGCAGAACACCGACTATCTTCATGGCTACGGCGATCACCAGGGCCATTAGCAGGGTTAGTGTCATTCTGAGTTTCCTGACCGGAATGCCCTCCACCTGGGCCAGCTCGGCATGAACAGACATGGACAACAACGGTTTCCAGAGCCATGCCAGCGTCGCCAGAACCAGGGCACCTCCTCCGTAAATCCAGTAAAGGTCCGAGGGGCCGGTTGCCAGCAGGTCACCGAACAGATAGGACATCATATCTACCCGAACATTATCCGCAAAGCTGACGGTGACCAGACCAATGGATAGCGAACTGTGGGCAAGGATTCCCAGCAGGGTGTCGGATGCCACTTGTTGTTTTTCCTGGAAGCTGACCAGGATAGCGGCGATCATCAGTGAACTGGCGATAACGGCCAGGTTGATATTGATATCCAGCATCAGCCCCAGTGAAACCCCCAGCAGAGCAGAGTGAGAGAGGGTATCGCCGAAATAGGCCATGCGCCGCCAGACCACAAAGCAGCCCAGTGGTGCTGCCAGCAGAGCCACGCCATAGCCTGCCAGTAAGGCAGATAAGAGAATATCCGGCATCATTGCTTTCCTTCAGATACAGGGCTTTGTGGCTCAAGAATATGCCCGTCAACGCCATGATGGTGGTCGTGATGGTGAGTATATACCGCCAGTTCGTCTGACGCTCCACCAAACAGGCGAAGGTACGCCGGGTGTTGCTTAACCTGGTGAGGATGGCCGGAGCAGCAGACGTGTTGATTGATGCAAATGACTTTATCGGTGGATGCCATAACCAGATGGAGGTCGTGGGACACCATCAGCACGGCACAGTGCTCCCGGTCTCTGGACGCGTTGCGAATCTCCGTGATCAGCTGGTAAAGCTCCTTTTGTCCGGTGACATCAACCCCCTGCACAGGTTCATCCAGCACCAGAAGGTGTGGTTTATGCAGCAGTGCCCGGGCCAGCAGAACCCTTTGCAGCTCACCACCCGACAGCGATTGCAGGGGAGACTGGAGCACATGGCTGACGCCGGTTCGCCCAAGGGCGTCATGAACGGCGGTTAAACGACAACCGGTCAGCCTCAGGAACCGGTTGACTGTCAGTGGCATGGAGTCATCAATATGAAGTTTTTGCGGCATGTAGCCAATGCGCAGCCCTTTTCTGACGGAGCGCTGGCCGGATGTGGGTTCCTGTAATCCAAGGGCTACCCGTACAAGGGTGGTTTTTCCTGCACCGTTCGGGCCTATCAGGGTAACGATTTCACCGGGATTCACCTGCAGGTTGATCCCGGTCAGTACCTCTCTGTTCTGGAACTTCATCCAGATATTGCTCAACTCTATTAATGGTTGATTCATAATATGTGATTATTCAATTCGTTTTGCAGTTGGTGCATAAACCAGCCAGCTCTATTGAGGCATCCGCAATGATAAAGCCGTGTTCACTGGCACAGTCTTCCAGGGAATGTTCAATGGTCGGGTGTTCAATTTCAATGGTGGTCCGGCATTGGGTACAGATCAGAAAGCAGCTGTTATGTGGCGTATTGGGTCGGCTGCAACCAAGGTAAGCATTAATGGATGTCAGGCGATGTACCAGTCCCTGTTCCTGAAGGAAGTCCAGGGCTCTGTATACGGTAGGGGGCTGAGCCGGTTTTGATTCCCCCTGAGTTAGCTCTGCCAGTATTTCATAGGCTCCGACCGGGCAATGGCTCTGCCAAACCAGTTCCAGCACCCTTTCTCTGAGGGGGGTCAGACGGACACCACGATTATGGCAAATGACACGAGCTTCCGTTAAAGCCTGCTGAATACAGGCTTTATGGTTGTGTTGAATATAAGGTGTATTCGTTTTGCGCATAACAGATGCCATTAATATTTGTTACAATATAACAGTTTTGCGTGAATATTGATATTTGGCTCAGGGAGCCTGGGGAGCTAATGATAGAGCATCGGGCCGTGGCAAGCTTCAAACATCATGTTATGCGCGTTATGTCTCAGAAAACTCAATGAATGGTATCATTTTATGATACCATACTTTTAGTGTCCTCTATGAATGCCAAACACCGAAAAACGCTTATTGCGATTTACTAGGAATCAAACCCCAGGCAGTTAGAGTGGAGAGCCATTGAATCTCTCTTCATAGCTATTGGGGCTGAAGTTATTCAAGGTCGTGGTTCTCGCGTAAGATTTCATAAAGATGGGGAAATTGGAACCTTCCATAGGCCTCACCCTAAAAAAGAGGCAAAGCCTTATCAAGTGAAAGATGCACGGGACTTTCTAAGCAGAATTGGAGTTAAGCCATGAATACAATGACACACAAAGGATATTCAGCCATCCTGGAATATAGTGATGATGACGAATGTTTTGTTGGTCATATTGCGGGCATAAAAGACCGGGTTGGGTTTCATGGTGAGTCAGTAACAGAGCTTAAAAATGCTTTTCAGGAAGCGGTCGAAGATTATCTTGAAACTTGTAACGCTGTTGGCAAAGAACCTCAACAGCCATACTCTGGAAAATTAACGCTTCGTATTCCCCCTGAACTCCATGCCTCAATTGCCACAGCAGCCCAAGTGAGTGGTCAAAGCATTAATCAATGGATTTCAAGTGCACTCAGCCGGGCATCCCGCATATAAATCTGCGCATAGTCGGGTTAGGACTGGTTTTTCTCCAGTCCTCCCTGCAACACCATATATGCGGGTCCGCAGACAGTGGCCTTTCACTCCATCAGCTAATGCTCATGCCCGGCGTATAAAAAATTCCAGATTACCTATGGTGCCCCTGAATTTTACACTAGGAGTTTGAATAAATTGAGATACTTCGATTTAGTAAAATTAAAAATGGCCGAAATTATTCAGAATATTAGATATCAAACCAGTATATTATGAAAATATGTAAAAGTGGCATCACTATATCGTTTATTTTATCTTTAGCTTTGAGTGCTAATTCAATATCGGATGAAAAAAGTGCTTCATATATTTGTATAGGTGATAAAAGTATTGGCTTTAACTGGGAGAATAAAAATTGGGTTGAAACCAGATTTAATACTGATAAATACCTTGTTAAGAAAATAAGTAAGAAAATGTTAGAAAATGATTTTGCTTATTCGGAGTGCCATAATCTGTTAAAAAGTAAAAGTGAAGATCGGATTGACGTGGAGTATGCTTGTTACAATATCAGGACTGTCGGTGAACATTATTATCCTTTCGAAACAGAAGTATGCACTGAATTTTGGACTCCATTAGATATAAACAAAAAATTAACCCAAGTAAATTGTAAATACTTCAGTTTTAGGCCAAATGGCTGGTTTCATAGAGCGTTCACTCACTCAAGTTTAGAAGATAAACCATATAAAGACTCATTGGGTGTATCTGTAGGAAAGTGTGCAAAATTATGAGTATCTATATTTTCTAAAAAGATGGAAAACGCTTAATGAATAAGGGTATAGATCAGCATTAGCTGTCACGAATAAAAGAATTGCTAAATTTAAAAATGGTATTCTTTTAATGCTAGCAATAATCATGGGGTTAAAAATGCAAGATCATTATAAAGTGCTAGGCCTTACACCAGATGTCGAAGATGCAGTAATAAAAGCAGCGTATAGGGCATTATGTAAAAAATATCATCCAGATAAATATTCTGGTGATAAAATGTATGCAACAGAGTTAATGAAGAAAATCAATGTTGCATATGAGACACTTTCACACCCAAAGAAGAGGGAAGAATATGATAACAGCTGGGGGAAAAGTAGTGATTATGAAACAAATACCTTTAAAGATGAATATAATGCCGATGAAGAGATAGAAAATGAATGGAATTTTGCAACAGAGTATTACCCAAACTTACTAGAATTACATAATCATCTATGTAAAATATCTTTGCCATTGGGGTATGCCTTTAAACTGTTAATAATTGATTCAAAAGAGTTTGGAAATCCTAATATTATTGCTGCAAAACTCGAACATCAGTTCCTAGAAAAGTACTTTGGTACAAAAAAGGTTATACAAAATACTGCACTTAAATACATACTAAACGATAACAGAATAGCAGCAAGAGAGCTGAATAAGGCTGTTAAAGTTTTTGGTGAGAGTTTGGATGAACATGTGGTTTTAAATAAAATAAAGAAAAAGTTCCCATTCAGAAACAGTACTAACAAAGCCGATAATAAATATCAAGAAGCACAAAGTTCACCCAACGGAATGAATAAAGGGATAAATACATTTATTATTTCTCTGGGTGTTCTCTTTTTCGTTTTTGTTATATTTGCAGTAGCTGACAAATGAACCTGCAACTAAAACCAAGGCTTAAGGCTTCATCCTACCTCCCTATGCACTGCGGAGAAATCTATAGCAGATGTTAGCTATCAGTGCAATAATTTAAGTGCTTCAATTTAAAATCATTAGATTATTTTGTGCGTACGAGCAGTCTGAAAAGCACTCCAGTTGACATCCCTTTCTCCTCTTTGCCAGTAACGTGCCACAAAAATGAAAACACAGAAAATCCAAAAGTATGACAGTATAAAGTATGATCTAACAATCCATTCATATAATGTCCATAATATAAATGCTTCAAATGCAGCTCCCATTAGAATCCATGGCTTGTAAGCTGCCAGTTTTGCGTGATGTACTACGCCCAGTGTGCCAACAATGTATGAGTTAAAAGCTAATAATGATATAAAAGTATCGTTTGATATCCACAGTAAGGTTAAACTTAGCAGAAAACTAATTAATACATACCCCTCTATAGCTCGATAAACCGGATACCTTAATGTTTTCTGAGCTAGCCGATATCTTTCCCATCGAGAGGTACTTCCTATGAATTGGCTCAATACAATTTCATTATTAATTGATTTCAAGAACTTGCTCCTTTTACTTAAATTGACACAATTAACTAGATATCGACAAAAATTCACAAAAGCTAGATAAGTAATAAGTGATTTTGGCTAATAGCACCTACATTTTTTAATTAAAAACGGCACCACTCTGTTTTCAGGGTGGTGTTATTCTAATTCATCCAGGCAGATTTAACAGGTCATCTGCGTGTTTGATCCTTAATCGAAGCATTTCCTTAAATTCATTTGGATCAAGAAATTGTCGAATCAGGCTACCTTGGTGTTGTTGATCCATCGTTGTTTCCGGATAAATAAACGTAACCAGTCGGGATATCCAGAACCTGAAGGCTGCCAGTTGCAATATTAATGGCCAGGCTTTTTTCTCATCCTCAGTAAAAGGGCGAACCTGTGCATAGGCATCCATCAATACTTTGGTACGCTGATCATCCAGTTCAAGGCTATCGGTAATACACCAGTCGTTTATTGTGACGGCCAAATCATAGATCAGCCAGTCATTACAGGCCTGATAGAAGTCGATCACGGCTGAGATTCTGCCCTGATCAAACAGTACATTATTATGAAACAGGTCGCCATGAATCAGCCCGGTTGGCAGGTTGTCAAACGCAAGCAAAGCATCAGAGATGCTGTGCCATTGCTCAGCCATAAAGTGGGCATCATCTTGGCCAAGTAATGGAATGAGTCTTTTCTGCTGGGCATCAAGCCAGGCAAGTCCCCGCTGGTTCTCCTGATAAAGGGAGGAACCTTGTCCTGCCTTATGGATTTTTGCCAGCATCGCACCAATCTGCTGGCATTGGTCCAGAGAGAGGTTTCCGGCGTCAGGGTGCTGCCCGGCAAAGCATTGCACAATCAGCGCCGGTTTGCCTTTTACCGACTGGAGAGCAACGCCACTCTTATCCCGAATCGGGTTGGGTACAGGCAGGCCGAACGCTTTAAGCTCATCCGTATAGTGGATAAAAAATGGCAGCGTGTCGGCGGGCAGATACTCAAAGAGGGTTAATACAAAGCGCTGGCGACTGCCCTTGTCATCAATATCCAGAAAGTAGTTGGTATTTTCAACGCCACTTTCAATGCCCTGGAAGGACGTTAAGTTACCCAGGTCATAACGAATCAGAAGTTGCTCGATTTCCTGTTGTGTCAAATGGGTATAAACAGACATGAAGTCCCTGTTCCTGGATGATTATATCTATGGTTCTGTTGGTACTTAGTGCCACTCAAAAATGGTCCATGAAGGCACTAGCAGGATACGTTTTGTTGGATCAATGGGGTTGCCTTCGTTATCTGAGGCAATCAGGTAGTAGGGCTTACCTACCTTGGGAATCACCTGAACCGCATAAAGCTGGCCACCGACCCGGTACTCTTTATAAGTCCTGGAATCACCGGCACGAATCACGACCGATGTGTCATCCCTGTTCTCCAACGCTTCAGGGCGCAGGTGTCTGGGAATCTTTTTAATGGCTTCATCAGTAAACACAACCGCTCTCTGGCCCCTATCCGTATGGGTTGTTGGCTGTTCCGGCTTTGAACCTTCCGGACTTTGTGCCGCACAGCCACAAAGAAACAAGGGTAGGAACACCAGACCCAACTGCGCTCTTTTTATCAAGGGTTTCATCAGGAGCCTCATGATAATTGCGGTGGAAACCATTAAACTGCTGGGGAGCATTCTATACCCAGTTACCCAGAATCGTAAGTGAGTCCGTAATCCATGTCAGAACAAGCCAGTACGCCGCCACTCATACTCGTCGACGGCTCATCTTACCTTTATCGTGCCTTTCATGCTTCTGAGCGGGCCAATCTGCGCACGGCTGATGGTCGACCAACGGGCGCTATCCGGGTCATGACAAACATGTTGCGCAGTCTGATGCGTCAATATCAGGATAGCCATGTTGCAGTCATTTTTGACGCCAGGGGGAAAAACTTCCGCCATGACCTGTACAGCGAGTACAAAGCCACCCGGAAACCAATGCCGGACGACTTGCGCTCACAAATAGAACCCATACATCACATTGTTCGTGCGCTTGGCCTGCCTCTGTTAATGATTGAAGGCGTTGAGGCGGATGATGTGATTGGAACGCTGGCCAGACAGGCAACCGAGAAAAAGATCAACACCATCATTTCCACGGGCGATAAGGATATTGCCCAGCTGGTGACTGAGCATGTGTCGCTGATTGATACCATGAATGATGCGTATACCGATCAACAGGGTGTTGAAAGTAAGTTTGGTATTCCTGCCAGCCTGATTATTGACTATTTGGCATTGATGGGCGATAGCAGCGATAACATCCCGGGTATGCCGGGTGTTGGTCAGAAAACAGCATTGGCTCTGCTTAATGGCATCGGCAGTATCGATGAGATTGCCGGGCGGTTGGATGAAGTGGCTGCGCTTGGTTTTCGGGGGAGCAAAAACTTTGCTGAGAAGTTCACCGAGCACAAGGACATTGTGTTGTTGTCCCGGCAGCTGGCCACCATCAAGACCGATGTAGAGCTGCCGGTTGCCATTGAAAGTCTGGAAATGCAGCCCCTTGATAAAGAGCAACTGTTAGCGCTGTTTAAAGAGTACGAATTCAGGACGTTGATTGCCGAGTTGGAGAAAGAAGGCTCTGTTTCCGATGGCAATGAATCTGACGAACAAACATCAGGTACTACCGGTGAGTATTCAGTGGTCACTGAGGAGACCGAGTTTCTTGACTGGATAGCACAGCTGGAATCGGCAGAGCTGTTTGCGTTTGATACCGAAACCACCAGCCTGGATTACATGGTGGCTGAACTGGTGGGAGTTTCATTTGCCATTGAGCCCGGCAAGGCCGCTTATGTGCCCGTTGCCCATGATTATCTGGGAGCACCAGCCCAGCTGGAGAGAAACTGGGTACTGGAAAAACTCAAGCCTTTGCTGGAAGACCCGGCCAAACAGAAAGTAGGTCAGAACTTTAAGTACGACCAGAGCGTGCTGGCCCGATATGACATTCAAATCAAGGGGGCCGCTTTTGATACCATGCTTGAGTCCTACTGTTTGAACTCCATCGCCACCCGGCACAATATGGATGCCCTGGCTGAGCATTACCTGAATCATAAAACCATCAAATATGAGGATATTGCCGGCAAAGGTGCTAAACAACTGACGTTTAACCAGATTGAGCTTGAGAAAGCAGGCCCCTATGCGGCAGAAGATGCGGATATTACGTTACGTCTCCATCTTGCCATCTGGGAGCAGTTGCAGGCTGAGCCTTCGTTGACGGCGGTGTTCCGGGAAGTAGAAATGCCGCTGGTGGATATTCTTTCACGTATTGAGCGCCATGGTGCCCTGGTGGATGGTGTCCTGCTTAAACAACAGAGTCTGGAGATTGGCCAGCGTCTCAAGGAACTGGAGCAAGCAGCCCACGATGTGGCAGGACAGGCATTTAACTTATCATCACCCAAACAGTTGCAGGAGCTTCTGTTTGATAAGCTGCAACTGCCGGTTATCAAGAAAACGCCCAAGGGTCAGCCATCAACTGCTGAAGAGGTCTTGCAGGAGCTTGCCCTGGACTATGAATTGCCCAAGCTGATTCTTGAGCATCGTAGCTTAAGCAAGCTCAAGTCCACCTATACCGAGAAACTTCCGCAGATGATTAATGGGGCGACGGGTCGTATCCATACCTCTTATCATCAGGCAGTCACCGCCACTGGACGACTATCCTCCTCGGATCCTAACCTGCAGAATATTCCCATTCGAACCCCGGAAGGTCGTCGGGTGCGACAGGCATTTATTGCACCGGAAGGTCACCAGCTGGTGGCGGCAGATTACTCCCAGATCGAGCTGCGAATCATGGCACACCTCTCTGGCGATAAAGGCCTGCTGGATGCTTTTGCCCATGGGCTGGATATCCATAAGGCGACAGCGGCTGAAGTATTTGGCGTGGCGCTTGATGAGGTAACGGGTGATCAGCGACGAAGTGCCAAAGCCATTAACTTTGGCCTGATCTACGGCATGTCTTCGTTCGGACTCGCCAAACAGCTGGGGGTATCCAGAAAATCGGCACAGGAATATATCGACCTGTACTTTGCACGTTATCCGGGTGTTTTAAGGTACATGGAAACAACCAAAAACTTCGCCCGGGAAAAGGGGTATGTGGAGACAATATTGGGTCGTCGTCTGTATCTGCCGGAAATCAATGCCAGCAATGGTATGCGCCGTCAGGGGGCTGAACGAACAGCGATCAATGCGCCTATGCAGGGCACTGCCGCAGATATAATCAAGAAGGCAATGATCAGGGTTGATGAGTGGCTGCAAGCGTCGGGGCTTGATGCCCGTGTCATTATGCAGGTCCACGACGAACTGGTGCTTGAAGTTGCCAATGAGAGTGTTGAGGCCGTTGTTGAAGGGATAAAAGTGCAGATGTCCAGTGCTGCCGAGCTCAGTGTTCCACTCTTGGTTGAAGCCGGTATTGGGGATAACTGGGATGAAGCCCATTAGTACACGGTTTCAATGTATTTGATGGGTTCCTTCTATTTGTAAGTTTTTTGTAAACGGTGGAACTTTATTACCATATTGCTTGTCTCATATAGTGAGTCTCAAATGAGTTGCTCCTTGTGTGTTAAGTGTTGTTGATGTTGAAGCGGTATATGTTTCCCCGCATCTATCGTGTAAAGCCAGTGTCCTTTTTCAGGATGCTGGTTTTTTTTAAATTTTTTTTATTTTTCAGGGAACTTTTTGGAATTTTGCTTGTCTGAGTATATGAGGATGAGAAAAAGGCAGTAGTTCGATTCTGATTTCTCGTTGCTCACTGTGTGTTTTGTGTTGACATTAACTTGAGTGGTAGGCTGCTCCCCTGTAGCCGAAGCTATATAGCCAGTATCCTTCCCCCGGATGCTGGCTTTTTTTCTGCCAAATTTTTTATCCAACCGAGTCTAAAGAATGGCCTTTGTTGACCGTTAAATAACCTGTGAGGTGGGCTTGGTTGATTACTTCCATGGGATGCTGAGTCACCCGGATCGCGATAAACCCTTAGCTGTGTACTTTGTCGATGTTGCTGTAACAATAGAGACGTCATGAAACGGTCATCTTCCCCTGATGACCGTTTTTTTTTGCGCCTGTATTTTTCATTTCTTTATCTCTGTCTCAGGTGTCTGCCCCGTTGTTTGGGCGCTTAAACCACAACCTGATTTTGCCGGTGTTTCAGGCAGCAATTTATACTCTGCAAGACACTTGATAACACTTTTCCGATAACGAGGGGCCCTTCCCCCACAACAAACACTTGATTTTTTATCCAGTGGGCAGCGGCGCTCAACTTTCCATACACCATAATTTTGTGGTCCGGGAAGGGGTGATTTTTGTCCGTTACTGTCACTTTGGGTTGTATTGGAGGAACTGACTGTCACCTGGCTTGCGCAACCACCGTCCAGCACCTTTGTTGTTGCTTGCATGATAATCTCTCTATTGACCAGTTACTCCACGAGGCATTCAGCAAATTGGACAAGCCCCTTAGCTTGAAGCAATAAGCGACAGTTCCTGTACCGCTACTGACAGCATGGCAAGGTTTTGCTCTCTGGCGGATTGTATTTCCCGGATTGTCGCTTTCCAGCGATCAATCAGCTCAGCATTTTTTTCCAGCCACCGCTTAAGGCGCTCTTCCGGCTTTCCCTGTGAATGGGTCAGAACATGAATACAATTATCATTGAGGGTTCGATCCAGCTGATCTTTCAGGGAAGATTGTGCCTTGCGTTGCCAGAGGTCGTTAACCGGCAGTTGACGAATACGTTCTCTTAACCAGGGCAGGCACAGATAATCTTCAAGGGCAAAAAAGACAGAGGCCACATCAATAACGGTAAATTGATATTCATTCGCCACACTGACCATAAACAGTACGTAATAAAGATATCGAAGGCTCGCACAGGTTTCCGCCAGCGTTTGCGGCAGCTGTGCTTCCTGAAGCCGGGTAACCCTGCCACCCAGCCAGGCACAATCTTCCTCTCCCAGCAGCTCCGCCAGTTGTCCGCTGACGGCACAGACGCCCGGTTTATAGTTACTGATGAGCGACTCTATATCCATAGGGCAGCCATGATTCTTCAGCAACCAGATGCAGGCTTTTTCGATATGCTGCTGTATTCGAAACAGTTCAACTCTCTGGATATCATCTTTGACATCAAAACCCAGGCTTTCAAATTGATCCCAGATGGATGGAATGGAAAAGATCTCTTTTATCGCCATAAATGCCCGGACACAATTAAGCTCCGACTGTCGGGTTTCCTGATGGATATACTCAATAAACGTTGCTCCCATCCGGTTGCCAACCTCGTTGCTGAGATGGGTCGCCAGTATTTCAGTTTTTAATGGATGATGTTTGATCTGATCAGGGAACTGGTTGCGCAGCTGTGATGGAAAATAGTCCAGCAGTTTTGCCGCCAGTATCGGGTCATCAGCCACATTGGCCGAGACCAGGGATTCAAACAGCTCCAGCTTGGTATGGGACAAAAGAATGGCTATTTCTGGCCGGGTAAGGCCTTCACCGGCTTTCACCCTGGCTTTAATTTCTGTATCCGATGGCAGGCCATCCTGAGCCCGGTTAAGACGCCCTTTTTGTTCGAGATTTCTGATCAGAAAGCGATGGTCATTAAACAGCAGAACATTCTGTTGCAGGCTCAGGCTTAGCCTCTGGCTCTGTAAAAAATTATGCCTGAGAACCAGCCTGGCGATCTCATCGGTCATACTGGCCAGCAGACTATTACGCTGCTTTATGGTTATGTCACCATCATCCACCATCTGATTGAGCAGAATCTTGATGTTGACTTCATGGTCTGAGCTGTTGACCCCCCCTGAGTTGTCTATGGCGTCGGTGTTGATCAGGCCCCCCCTGCTGGAGAATTCAATTCTTGCCAACTGAGTCAGGCCCAGGTTTCCGCCCTCCCCTACCGCACTGGTATTCAGTTCACTGGCACTGATCCTGACATTATCATTGGACCGGTCCCCGACATCGGCATTGCTTTCACTGCAGGCTCTTATGTAAGTGCCAATCCCGCCATTCCACAACAGATCCGCTGGTGCTTTCAGAATTGTCTGGATAAGTTCCGCAGGCGACAGAATGGTTTTATCCGTTGCCAGTGCGGTTCTGGCCTGCTTGCTCAAAAGAATGCTTTTCAGCTGGCGACTGAATACGCCACCACCTTCTGATAGTTTGCTGCGGTCGTAATCGTCCCAGGAGGACCGGGGTAAATTAAACAGGCGCTGACGCTCATTGAAACTGACTGAAATATCCGGATCAGGATCAATAAAGATATGCTGGTGGTTAAAGGCGGCGATCAGACGAATATGGTTGGAAAGTAGCATGCCATTGCCAAATACATCACCGGACATATCACCAATACCGATGACCGTAAAATCCCGGGTCTGAGTATCGATTTCACGCTCTTTGAAGATCCTTTTTACCGACTCCCAGGCACCCCGGGCAGTGATCCCCATTTTTTTATGGTCATAGCCCTGGCTGCCACCAGAGGCAAACGCATCCCGCAGCCAGAACCCATAGGATTGGGATACATCGTTGGCGATATCGGAAAAGCTGGCGGTGCCTTTGTCCGCTGCCACCACAAGGTAAGGGTCGTCATCATCGTAGCGTATGACGTTTTCAGGAGGGATGATGTTTCCGCCCTGCAGGTTATCGGTCAGATCCAGAAGTCCGGAGATAAATGCTCGATAACATACAATCCCTTCCGCCTGTATTTCTTCCCTGGAGCCATTGGCCGGGAGATTTTTGGTGACAAAGCCCCCCTTGGCCCCGTGGGGAACAATAATGGCATTTTTGATCATCTGGGCTTTGACCAGCCCCAGAATCTCGGTGCGGAAATCCTCCATCCGGTCTGACCATCGTAATCCTCCCCTGGCAATCTTCCCACAGCGCATATGGATGCCTTCAAAGCGAGGCGAGTAGACAAATATTTCAAACATGGGCCTTGGCTGAGGTGAGGTTGGAATCTTTTCCGGTTGCAGTTTGAACGACAGATAACCTTTTGGCTCCCCCTGTTTCTGATAGGCGCTGGTTCTCAACATGGCCTCGATAACACTGAGAAAGTGACGCAGGATCCGGTCTTCATCAAGGTTGGCGACACTGTCCAGCAATTGGTAAATCCTGTTAGAGCAGGCATTGGCCATGTTAAGGCGATCACCACGGAAATCCGGATAAAAACGGATGCTGAACAGGTCTACGATTTCACGCACCACCGATGGGTTACTGTTCAGCACTTTCTGCATATAGCTCTGGCTGAAGGGCACTGGCAGTTGCATCAGGTATTTGGACAGAGCCCTGATGAGCACAACCTGCTCACAGTTCAAACCGGCTGAAACCACCAGGCCGTTGAAACCGTCATTCTCCATATCCCCCTTCCAGGTGCGATTAAACACCTCCCGGAACTGCTCCCGCAGATGGGTATCTTCAAGGTTGGTCTGGTTTGAGTTGTCAACGTCCGGCGGGTTTATTTTGGCTGTCAGAGCGTTATCATGGCCATCAGGCTCGATACTGAAATCAAGCACCCAGGCATTTTCCTGACGGTAGGGGCTGATGGCGTAAGGCCTTGCGCTGCGAACCCGGACGCCCATTTGCTCAAGAATGGGAAGTACATCTGAGAGTGCCAGGAGAGGCCCTTTACCCAGCACCCGGAAGTGCCACCGATAATGGTCGGTAACCGGACGGTAGAGACTGGTTTTTATCTGATGACTGTCTTTTATCGATTCCAGACGTTGAATGTCTGCTACTGCCTGTCGGGGGGTAACATCCTCCCGGTACGCGGCGGGAAATGCCTGCAGATAACATTGTGCCAGCCGGTTACCCGAAGCCTCGCCAAATGCCTCTTTTAACGCCTGTTGCAGGTAATCTGTCCAGTTCAGCATCGCTTCGTGAATCATGGCTTCCAGCCGTTCAACATCGATATCCTGCTGGCTGGCATGACGACAATGCACGGTAAATTGCAATTGCGCCATTGGGTTTTCCGATAGCTGAACATTGAAATCAATACTGTTGCCACTCAACTCACTGAGCAGGATCTGTTGCATCTGTAAGCGAAGTTCTGTGTTGAAATTATCTCTGGATACGTAAATAAGCACCGTAATAAAGCGGTCATAGGGGTCGGGACGAAGGAATACTTTCAACTGCCGCAATTCATGGCAGTCAAGAATCCCGTTAATGACGGTCTTAAGTTGTTTAAAACTTGCCTGCAGGAGCTCGTCCCTTGGATAGTTATGAATAATGTGGCGAAGGGCATTACCCCGATGGCTGTTTATCGGGCAACTGTTGCTTTTTAAAAGCCTGGCCACTTTCTTTCGTATCAGCGGGATGTCATCCAGCGGGACGTTGTAGGCGGTTGACGAAAACAGTCCGAAAAAACGCCATTCCCCGGTGACTACACCGGCATCGTTAAATTGTTTTATCCCGATATAGTCCAGGTGTGCGGGTCGATGAACCGTTGAGCGGCTGATGGATTTGGTGATAACCAGTAACTCAGGTGCCTGAATTTGTGAGGCAATATAGGGGGACAGCTCTTGCTCTACCGGATGCTGATGGGGGCCCTCCCGAAATGTCCCCAGACCGGTTTTGCTGTTGGCGCGTAGTCTTAGTGTGTTTGACCCATGGATGATCTCGTAATAGCGAAAGCCGATGAACAGAAAATTGTCTTTTTTCAGCCACTTCATAAAAGCAAGCGCTTCTTTCTGTTCAACATCCGGTAATGGCACAGGGTGGCTTTGACACCATTGAATGGCGTCATCCAGCCTGGTTTGCATTGCCTCCCAGTCAGAAACCACTTTATGAACATCCGCAACGATATCCCGGATACCGGCAGCGACTTTTTCTAAATCCAGTTGTTCCGGTTGGCGGTCTATTTCAACCCGAATAACGGCCTCGGTTATTTCTGCCTGTAGCGTGCTGATGCCTTGCAGCTGACCTGTGCTGTCTCTTTCTAATCGAAGGGTGGGGTGATTCAGGCTGTAAACTTTTATTTTCTGACGATCAAGCTCCATCAACACAGAAGACACCAGAAAGGGCATATCATCCGTGATAATTTCAACAATGCTGTGTGTGGAGTGCCAGTGGTGGGTTTCCGGTTCCGGGTTGTAGACGCGGATCTTGATTTGTTCCGGCTGCCGGGCCTGTAGAAACTGCCACAGGCAGAGGAGTGCGCCATAGCAGTCATCGGTATTGATCCGGGTCAGGTCTTTGCTGGCAACTCCCCGGTAATAGGCATCAGCAAGCGCCTGTATTTGCTCATATTCTTTGGTTGACATGCGCTTTGCCAGAAGCGATTGAACCTGATTAACGATGATGGCTCGAAAATCGGTAAAGCGGTCCATGATATTCCTCTGTCACTGGAATTGAGTACGGCAAACTGTCCCACCTGATTTGCCGGGTTATAAGTAGTTAACCAAATGAAATCATATATTTCTGACTAAGTTGTCAGTCACTCTGCGCCGTTGCAACTCCGGTCACATAGCTACGGCTATGCTCCCTACGTTGCGCCTTGCATAGCAACTGCCCACTTAGCCAGAAATATACGATTCAATTTGGCCAACTACTTACCATAACTGTCAATGCTTATGGGCCAGAATAAATTGATCACAACGATCTACTATCATTGGTTTTCCGCAGTGACAACTTTTGGGTGACATCGATCAATACCGCTGTATAAAGTTGCGTTTGCTCTATTGGCAATGAGCCGATTAAACAGTGTCTGGTTGCGTTAACAATGTCAGCCTGGCTTTGCTGACAGCCTTCTTGTTGAGCTTTTCTGTCAAGCTGCTCGTCAAGCCTCTCGTCAAGATAGTCGAGAAATAGCTAAAATGCCTTGGGATTGCTGATTTTGCGGGGGCTAAGCATAATCCGTAGTCCTGATGGAATTTGCAAGCGGCGTCCAATTCTGGTATAAAGCCCGATCTTTGTATGAGGGTAGCTGCTGATGAGTCTTGAAGGTCTCTTGACTCTGTAACCATGGGCAGATCTGCCCGAAGCAGACACTGGAATTCAGTTAAGTTTTCCGGCCTCATGGCTGGTGATTTTGGTTTAAGAGACGGTTTGAGAGGCCATCCACATGTCCAAGGTTTGTCAGGTTACCGGCAAGCGCCCGGTTACCGGGAACAATGTTTCCCACGCTCAGAATAAAACCCGTCGTCGCTTCGTGCCTAACCTGCACCACAAGCGCTTCTGGGTTGAAAGTGAAAAGCGCTTTGTGCGCCTGCGTGTTTCTGCAAAAGGCATGCGTATTATCGACAAGAAAGGCATTGATGCCGTTCTGGCTGATCTGCGCGCCAGCGGTCAATCTTTTTAAGTCGAGATAGCTAACTTAGCAGGAGCATAAATCATGGCTAAAGGTATTCGTGAGAAAATCAAGCTGGTTTCCAGCGCAGGCACTGGTCATTACTACACCACCACCAAGAACAAGCGTAATACGCCTGACAAGCTGGTGTTCAAGAAGTATGACCCGGTTGTTCGCAAGCACGTTGAGTACAAGGAATACAAGATCAAGTAAATCTTGTTTGCTTTGCTCTGGTCCGTATCAGGCAAACTGATACGGACCGCCACTCACTTCTGTTGCGCTTTCCCCCCTCTGTTAATATTCCTGCTCAGGATCAAAACCTGCCATCCCCTGCTTTGCACTTAGTAACTGTGTGCTCTCACTACTGTTGCATTGTGGTTGCACTGTTATAATGCGCGCCATTCAAGAACATCAGCTGTAGGTCATGATGAAACCGGAACTCCTTTCGCCAGCCGGAACACTGAAGAATATGCACTTTGCTTTTGCTTATGGTGCAGATGCTGTTTATGCTGGCCAGCCCCGCTATAGTCTGAGAGTCCGCAATAACGACTTTAAACTGGATAATCTGAAAAAAGGCATCGATGAGGCTCACGCCCTGGGCAAAAAACTGTATCTGGCCAGTAATATTGCGGCCCATAACAGTAAGGTGAAAACCTATCTCCGGGATATGGAGCCGGTTATTGCCATGGGGCCTGATGCACTGATCATGTCCGATCCGGGTTTGATTATGATGGTGCGTGAAACCTGGCCGGATATGCCAGTCCACCTCTCGGTTCAGGCGAACGCAGTGAACTTTGCCACGGTAAAATTCTGGGCCAGGCAGGGGGTTGAGCGGATTATTCTGTCCCGTGAGTTATCCCTGGAGGAGATTCAGGAGATCCGGGAAGAGTGCCCTGATACCGAGATTGAGGTCTTTGTTCATGGTTCGCTCTGTATCGCTTACTCGGGCCGCTGTCTGCTCTCCGGTTATATCAACAAAAGAGACCCAAACCAGGGAACCTGCACCAATGCCTGTCGCTGGCAGTATCAGGCCCATGAGGCGAAAGAGACTGAGAGCGGTGATGTGATTCCGGTCAGTAGCAGCCCGGAAATGGTTACTCCAACCCTGGGGACTGGCGAAACATCTGACTCTATTTTCCTGTTGCAGGAAAGGGGGCGTCCGGACCAGTATATGCCTGCTTTTGAAGATGAGCATGGCACTTATATTATGAACTCCCGGGATCTCAGGGCTGTCCAGCATGTTCGTCGCTTGACGGAGATGGGCATTCACTCCCTCAAGATCGAAGGGCGCACCAAGTCTTTTTATTATGTTGCCAGAACCGCCCAGGTATACCGTCAAGCCATTGATGATGCCGTAGCGGGGAATCCATTTGATATGGGCATGATGGACACTCTGGAAAATCTGGCCAACAGAGGTTATACCGAAGGCTTTTATCGTCGCCATGTGCACGATGAGTATCAGAATTATGAAACCGGTAACTCACGGGAAAGCAAGCAGCAGTTTGTCGGTGAAATTGTTGAGTTTGACGATCAGCAGCTGACGGTGGATGTGAAAAACCGCTTTGAGTTGGGGGATACCCTGGAGCTGATGACCCCCAAAGGCAACTATGTGTTTAATCTGGAGCATTTGGAAAATCGCCGTGGTGAACGTATTGATGTAGCTCCCGGATCGGGCCACCTGGTAAAAATACCAAAGCCTGACGGTGTGTTGCCAAATGCCCACTCACTGCTGGTGCGTAATCTGCCCTAATCCGGTGATACTCTGAGTCGATAAGATCGTTATGGATCTTACGACCTTTACCAGTATTTTTTCCAGCTCTGCCTATAAGCCGTTAAGCCAGCATCGACAGGTGATCCTGGATGCCCTGGTGCTATTGAACAGGCAGTTGCAGAGCCGGTTAACTGCCGATGACCAGTGGCATGAACGGGCGAAATGGCTTGTTGATTTTCTGCCCGCCGTGGAAAAACTGGAGCAGGAAATTCTGGCCAGGCTCAACCAGCCAACATTGACCGCGCAGCCCAAGGGGCTGGTGCTCTCCCTCTTACAGACTCAGAATAACCTGGCACACCTGATCTGCCGACTGGCTGAGCGATTAACGTACCGACCTCCCAGGCTTACCGAAGACTTGCAGCGTTCTGTTGAACAGTTGAATCAACACTTTGCCAGCGTTGTTTATAGCTTGAAGTCGGGCGTTGCAAAACAGGACCGCCTGGGCATCGCAGGATTTAGAAAACAACAATCCCGGGCTTTGCTGGAGGTTAATCAGGAAGTAAAGATGGCTGTGGATGAACTGCGGAATATGATTTCAGCCTGCAAAGGTGAAGTCTTCCAACATGAAGGCGAGTTGGACCCACTTGATATGGCCCTTTTACTACTGTCCCTTGAAGATATGGATGACCTGACGCTCTGGATTCGCTCAATGGTCATCCACATGCAACAGCTGTAACTGATCAATGTCGGTGAGATGAGAAGCGGGATTTTTACAGAATCCTGACTTTACTTGATAATGCACTCTGCCCGCTTTTTCTGAGTTTTTTCCAGGTACTCCTGAAAGTCTTTTGGTAGTCTTCCAGTGGTTGAGCCTTCCCAGTACACAGTTTGTCCGGCTGGATTTTCATATTGAAAGGTATGCTTTGCGACAGTTCGTCGGCGTTTGCCCGTTTTGCCCGGGTCGTTAATGTTGTCCAGATCTGAGAGCGTAATACCAAGTTCCGCCATTTCTTTGTGTATAGCGACAATGTCTTTCATCTTTTTCTGTCGTTTTGCATCCTCTTTAACCCTGGATTGCAATTTTTCCTTATGTACCCCTTTCAGGCGGTCCAGAATTTTTTCCAGCTCCTGAACACTGACATCTTTGAATAGCGAGCGAATCCGGGATTTACTACCTAGCCGATGATGTAACTCATCCAGTAATTTCATTGTATACCCTCAATCTACTGGAGCCTTTGACCGTATGAGGCAATAAATAATGCATCAACACGGACATTAAGAAAGTCGACAAATATCTGTAACGCAAGACTGGAACGGTTACCTGTCAGTTACGCAGGTATGGGGTAATTCACAGAATGGTTCTGCTTATTACTCGTTCGATATGAATAAAAGTAATGTATTTTGTTTGATTGGCAAGAAAATGGTGAGTTTGACCCTTATAAAATGCTGCTCTTCATTTTACTGGTTACCCCTGTTAACAGTCGGTTACTGCCCTCTATTTATCAAGTTATAAGGCACATGTTTTATTCAGATACATTGGAGGGATCCTGTTTACCCGTCGATAACAGACGCTATAGCCCCGTATTTTCTGCTCATGGCGATTGGGGGTTACCGGTTGGCCTGGATAAGTGACTAAATATGCTCGGACGCGTAGTTCTTCCAACAGCACTGCTGCTATTGACTTACGGCTTTTGGGTTAGCTCAGAGCTTCAGGTGATCACGGCAGGTGTGGTTATTTTTCTGCTGGGCATGGTTTATCTGGAAAAAGGGTTTAAGGTCTTTACGGGGGGGCTGCTTGAGGCGTTCCTGCAGAAAACCACTGACAGTCTCTGGAAAAGTCTGGCCTTTGGTATCACCACGACCGCAGTCCTGCAGTCCAGTTCGCTGGTTTCCGTCATTGTTATTTCATTTCTCAGTGCCGGCCTGATTGGCCTGGCTGCCGGCGTTGGCATCATTTTTGGGGCAAATTTGGGCAGTACTGTCGGTGCATGGTTAGTTGCCTTGTATGGTATGAAGTTAAAGCTGATTTCCTATGCCATGCCATTACTCGTTTTCGGTTTGATTTTGAGGAGCCAGCGGGAGAAAACATTCAGCGGCTTCGGCTGTATTTTGCTGGGTATAGGCTTTCTCTTTCTTGGTATTCATTACATGAAAGAGGGTTTTGAAGCATTCCAGACTGTGATTGATTTCAGCAGCTTCTCAATGGAAGGAATGCAGGGCATTCTGGTCTTCACACTCTTTGGTGTTCTGGCCACCATCATCATGCAGTCCACCAATGCGGTATTGGTGCTCACCTTTTCAGCCCTGGCAGCGGGGCAGTTGACTTACGATAATGCGTTAGCACTGGCTATCGGTTCAAATATCGGTACAACCATAACGGCAGTGCTGGGAGCGATGGGGGCAAATGCAGCAGGGAAGCGATTGGCTGTGGCACATATTACGTTTAATGTGGCCACCGCTGCTCTGGCTATCCTTTTGTTGCCCCAGTTAAAAGTGCTTGTGGATTTTACTGCCGGACTCTTTCCAATCGGGGCAGACGACTACACTCTGAAGCTTGCGCTGTTCCACAGTCTCTTTAATGTCATGGGAATAGTGGTTCAACTTCCTTTTTTCCAGCTGCTTATCCGTTGGCTGGAGACGCTCTTTGTCGATCCTGACAGGCAGTCTCATCTGAATCTTGCCACTGAGGATAATCCTGCCATTCACCGGGCGCGCTACTTAACCCCGGCAACACTGAATTATCCGGATACGGCGCTAAGAGCCCTGACCCGGGAGTGCGACCATTTATACAGAAATACACTCGAACTGATCTGTTATGGAATATATCTTACCGGCGACAAGCTGAGGGAGTCGGACAGTCTGACGGATCTGGTGAACAGCTGGATGCGCGATGATCAGCCATGGACCATAAAAGAGCTGTATATCCGACATATCAAAGGTATCTATGCGGACATTATTCACTATTCAGGAGCCATAGAAGGGAATCTTCCCAGAGCGCAGGTGCAGGAGTTATTTGCACTTAAAGTTGCCTGTCGTGATTTTGTCCAGGCCATCAAACATGTCAAGCATATCTATAAAAATATGGGGCATTACCTGCATTCGGATAATGAGCAGATACGCCACCAATACAACCAGCTCAGACTGTGCCTTGCCTCTGTCCTGAAGCTTATTGATGTATTGGGAGTCCGACGCAATTATGATCATATTCGTCAGCATGCGGAACAGTTAAAGCAGGAGCTGAGCGAGCAGGATGAGCAGATGCACAGAAAACTGAATGAACTCATTCGCTCCAATCAGGTTGACTCATTTATGGCCAGTTCTTTGATGAATGACAGTGCTCATGTACATGATGCCTGCACCAGTCTTATTGATGGAGCCGTGATTATGTTGACCAGGGATCGCGAAGAATATCGAGAGATCGATCTTAATTTTGAGGCTCGTTCTACTCCCCCAAAAAACGTTGCTGGTTCTTTTGAAAAATGAGTGGGCTATGAATTACTCACTGACCGACCTCGTTCAGGTTTCCAGACTCGGGAGAAGTGGCAACTATTATGTATGCAGTGACTCCAAGGGAATTTTCACACCCAGAAGTTCATAAGCGAAGCGGATAACTGCTACCTCTGCTGCCCTGATGTCGTCATTAGCAAGTTGGGTTTTGCTGGCAGCCCCGGCGAAATTCAACACGAGATTTGCGTCGGCAAAACGGCCCAGATCTATTGAAAAAATACCAATTTCTTCCGTCAATCTCTCAATTTCTCCTTCTTCTGCCAATCTCTCAGCATCCGAATGATTCTCACTGACTGCCAGTGATAACATCAAGGCTGCTTCATTGCTCAGGGTGGCCGGATTGTCGCTTTCCTTCGCCAGCAGTGTTACCAGTTCCCCCTTCTGGTTGTCCTTCAGCAGCTGGATCAAATCTGACTCCGGATTGAACAACGCCTCCTGAAGTCCCATGTATATCTGAGCCAGCTTTTCGGCACATTCAGGCTGCCTGGGGTAGCTCAGACAGGCAGAGAGGCGGGCGACGGTTTCCCGGTTAAAGTTGCCATAGGGTACTGGCTCATCCAGACATCCGAAGCCCCAATTGCCGGTAATCTGCCTGCCTGCCAGGGTTAATGCATCTTTCAGCTGCGTCTGCTGTTGCAAAGTAAATTCTGGCTCCGGGAATGCGCAGACAATAAAGTGCTCCAATAATGGTTGTCGATAGTTGAATGTCGTTGGTTGACCCTGATGTACCTCGGGCTGGGTAATTACCAGCTGATTGTCTTCCGCCGCTTTGTTTCTTAAAGTCGCGCTGGGATCGGAGTCTGGAATGTCATGGAATTTCTTGGCAAATAACTCAATTGATTCCTGATCCATGCAGTTGTTAGCGGCCAGCAGGATTTTTATGGCGTTCAACTGGCTGGATTCTGCAATCAGGATTGAATGCAGATTAAAGGCAGTGGTGAAGTTATGGCAGATGTGCGCGAGTACATGTGCAGGAACCTGTTTCAGGTTTTCACCCAATTGATTAAGCCGGTTGGCCAGGACCTCCGCCCCCGGCTGATTACCAAAACTTTCAGTCGTGTACTGGTTTGTTGACTGCGTTGTCAGAAGCTGATGGACAGGATGAGCCAAAATGGCCCGGGTTGTGTGGGTAGCTGGAAGAATCATAGAAACACCTGTTAGTTAATAGGGACAACCAGTTTCCATAAGCTACACGCAAGCTAGAAAAGCCAGTGATATCCTGAATTTATATCAAGCAGGCTGAGTGAACAGCACTGATCGTATGTAGACCTGTCAGGTCAAAGACCCGAACAGTTCGTCCGTACTGTTTTTGACACTGTGCGGTCAGATTAGTTCCTCACCACGTTGTTATGTACGTTGTTGAACCAAGCCGCTAACGCGGCAAAAAATACCGTTCATTCCAACCTGTGAGAAATATTCCGGCCCTGCTTCTTGACCAGAAACTGCATGCCGAGACCAGATACAACCCGAATCAACATGCCGTTCTTTCAACCAATTTTCGTCCTGCCAAAGACCTGAAGCTGTTTGGCTGGTAGCTGTGCTCTTGCCAGAAGACGACAACAGATAGTCTGAGTAAAGTAGCAATTCCCGCAAAAAATAGAAAAATGAAGATTTTCCCTTAATTGTTTTATTGATTTTTTAGACACAATTAGACACAAATAGAACCATCAGAAAAAAAACTGATCAATAGGTTAACTTAAATACACTGAAGAAAATGGTTTTTTATTGGTAACTATGCCGTATCAGGGAATAAACTCCGGATGCTTATCATTTTTCGTTTTGGCTGTTCACCAGGTTTAACTCGCTTGCCTTTTGCTTTTGGTTCAGGTGCTCCCTGCAATATCAGCCCCTTCATGAATAACGCCCAAGAACTAACCACGAAAATCTCAAAGAA
>NZ_JBLYZG010000033.1:0-60025 GCF_049310245.1 Endozoicomonas sp. ALB115
GTGTTCCCTGCGCCTGCAGGGATGAACCGAGCCAGCTGGGCATGGATGACGATGAGTACCGGTGTTCCCTGCGCCTGCAGGGATGAACCGAGCCAGCTGGGCATGGATGACGATGAGTACCGGTGTTCCCTGCGCCTGCAGGGATGAACCGAAAAGCAAAAAAGCCCGGGATAAATAATGCAGGTGTTCCCTGCGCCTGCAGGGATGAACCGTTCAGGGCGCTGGCAGTTATCCCGCTGAATCGGTGTTCCCTGCGCCTGCAGGGATGAACCGAAATCCGATGGTACCGCTCGATACCGCTGTGTGTGTTCCCTGCGCCTGCAGGGATGAACCGGAAAGCTTGTAGAATGGCAATTCAAATATGCAGTGTTCCCTGCGCCTGCAGGGATGAACCGTGAACAATACGCTCCATTACCGCATCGTCGTCGTGTTCCCTGCGCCTGCAGGGATGAACCGCAGATACACGACTCCCCTCTGATGTAGATCAGCGTGTTCCCTGCGCCTGCAGGGATGAACCGGTGACATCAAAGAAGTAGTCCTGCTCTTCGGTGTGTTCCCTGCGCCTGCAGGGATGAACCGGTTTAAACCGGCTGATGGACGACCTTAACCGGGTGTTCCCTGCGCCTGCAGGGATGAACCGCGAGATTTTTTAGCAGCATAGGGATAACAATGCGTGTTCCCTGCGCCTGCAGGGATGAACCGCAAAAGGTTATCGCTGATCTGATTAAGTTCGGCGTGTTCCCTGCGCCTGCAGGGATGAACCGTGAGTCTGTAGCGGCCTTGGCTTGAACTGAATGTGTTCCCTGCGCCTGCAGGGATGAACCGCAAGTCCTTCTCTTTCCCGAACGTCATCCGAAGTGTTCCCTGCGCCTGCAGGGATGAACCGTGTCCCAACTGTGGACGTAAATCGGTATGGGTGTGTTCCCTGCGCCTGCAGGGATGAACCGAAACCCAACGGGCCCTCAACATCCGCGCCGCCGTGTTCCCTGCGCCTGCAGGGATGAACCGATGGGAAGAGTAGACAGGTGTTCTGTATCCAGGTGTTCCCTGCGCCTGCAGGGATGAACCGATGGTTGAGGGCTTTCGGGTCAATGCTTCCTTGTGTTCCCTGCGCCTGCAGGGATGAACCGTGGTGAAGGACTTTAACCGGGCCAAACGATCAGTGTTCCCTGCGCCTGCAGGGATGAACCGCCCTCACGCTGCAACAGATTGACGGCACGGGTGTGTTCCCTGCGCCTGCAGGGATGAACCGGCCTCACCACCAGCTGCCCCCGACGAATGCCGGTGTTCCCTGCGCCTGCAGGGATGAACCGGCCCAAAAAGCATCAGGAAAAGAATAATACGAGTGTTCCCTGCGCCTGCAGGGATGAACCGACAAAAGCACTCGGCTGGTAAAAGACAGCCGGGTGTTCCCTGCGCCTGCAGGGATGAACCGAAAAAAGCCTGGCAGCAGGCCAGGGGCGCGGAGTGTTCCCTGCGCCTGCAGGGATGAACCGACCGTCTCCTTGGTGAGGTACCCACCCCTGGCGTGTTCCCTGCGCCTGCAGGGATGAACCGAGAAAGATGACGACTCTCAAAATCTGACGCCACGTGTTCCCTGCGCCTGCAGGGATGAACCGAGAAATTAGATTTCACAGTTCTGAATATGAAGGTGTTCCCTGCGCCCGCAAGGATGAACCGTCAGACGAACTCATCAGGTTGCGATTAACCCAGTGTTCCTTGCGCCCGCAGGGATGAACCGGGATTTATCAACGCCTAATGCAGAGGCCAACCGTGTTCCCTGCGCCCGCAGGGATGAACCGCGATCCGAAACCATCCGACGTCAGCTTATCAGCCACCCGGCCCCTGGCCTGGTTATCCAGCATCAGACCACCCAGAACGGACTGCTCCGCTTCAATGGAGTGGGGAGGTGTTTTAATGGCAACTGTCGCTTCATCAAGGGGAAGCGACAGTTCGCGAGGACTGACATCCAGCATATTAACGTGCTGCGGAAAAGAGTAGTGGCATGTCAGGATACCTGATTCCGACCTTCAGAAGGAATAACGATTTTCATTCACCAGTACAATAAAACGGCACAGCGTTCAGCCTCGAACTGGAAACAGCATAAAAATCAATGGCTATCTATTTAACAAAGGGATTATCTGGAATTTTTATTCAATTAACGAGTCCAACAAAAAATCAGGCCAACGGAAAGCAATGTTCCCATGAATAATTTTCCAACTCGTTCACATGCTCCAATCCTGACACCCCGAGAGGCCCGTTCGCCTGAATCAGACAGTACCATACCATCCCATCAAGAATGCCCTGTCAGGCTGCTCTCTGAGATAACAGTCCCACAGATACCGCAAGGTACTTCAGCTCTGCATCCACACGCCACCACATCGTCAGTTACATCAAGAAATATTTCACAAACACCCACAGACGGTAGCCGGGTACCGATGACAGACGCCGTCAAAAATGCCCTGAAATGTCTGAAAGATGCTGGTATAGACGCACAACAGTGGCAAGGGCTCGGGTTAGTACTGGAGGTTCCCTATGACATGATAAAAAGCATCGATACAAACCTTGCATTGAGCAACCCCGAGAGCAAGTTGTGCGAATTACTCACCTGCGCTGAAACATCAAACCTTTTGCTACCAGAAAGGTTGGTTCAGGGGGTCAGCGAACTTATGGATATGGCACTGTGTGAAGAATATAGAAATAACACATACGCCTTATGTCGATTCATTTTCCCGCATCAATACGTTTTCAATAAAAAACAGGAAATTGTCACCAGAGCAAAAAGCTTTTTTGACTGCGGATCTCTCTCCCTGGCGGAGCCTGATTGCTATAACAATGACAATCGGTCGTGGTACGACAGGATTTCACCCAGAGATGCTTACCTGATCGTTAATAAGCACTTGGATAAAGCACAACGTTATTCTCTTGCCGCCAGATTAGATCTGCCTGACGCTGACCGGGAAGCATTATTGCCACTACTGGTCGGAGAATGGAATGTCTATGTCGCAGAGCTGTTATGGCGGGCAGACGAACAGCAACTGCTGACCTTCGCCAATTTGTGTGCGGTTATTTGTGAAAGTGGCAGTTGCTGGTCAGTCGAGACGAAAGTTTGTCCCAAACTGGGCCTGGATTATCATCAGCTTCCACAATACCAATCCAAAAGGAGGTTATCAGAAAATAACGGCGAGCCTGATCGGTTGTTAAGTATACGGGATTTGGTTTCCGTTTTTTGTAATCAAATGCAAATCCTCCCGGAATATCTGGCACAGGTCTGTGGTTATTCCGAACTACTTAAACACCCCCTGTTGATGACGATGCAGAAAAAAATCAAGTTTTTTCCTGATACTCTTAAAAGAGTGATTTTTCTGGAACTGATTTACCAGAAAAACCGTGGAAATAGCAAAGGCGGTTTATCCATTACTGACGTTGTCCGCATTCTTAATAAACCGGAGGTGATGGAGTTCAGAGTAGCCAACCGGTTATTGAGTAACATGACCGCTGGTGATTCTGAACAGGCAAGCCCGGTATTTACGCGATCACAATTGTTAGAACTGGCCGACATGCTGATTCAGAATCCGGATTTTGAGGCAGAACCTCTGGCAAAAATGCTGGGTCTACCCAACCATAAAAGAAAGTTGATTGTTTCCGGGGAGCATGCAAAAGTTTTACAAAAAATGATTTATGACATTTTCTATGCAGCCAATACGTTGGGAAGGCTCACTCCCGAAAATCTCCTGTACGCTTTGAATCAGACTTGTTCGGCATCATTGGTGAACAGCGTGTGCAATATGAGTACGTTTCCGCAGTTACAATCCATCACCGGCACACCATTACCGCCGTTAGTACTTGGCCAGCAAGATGAAATCCCCCGAAAACCAGGCTCAATACCCTTAACCATGGATTTCCTGGGTAATCTACTGCTGAGCCATAACGTGCATAGAATTGGTATGTGTACAGGGCTTGGATTTGATGAGCTAAAGGCATTACAAACGTGTACCGGAGACAAACCACAGCTTCTGGCTTATCGCCTGTCTAAGAAACTGACTGAAACCGAACGGGGTCTTGAAACGGGTCATCTTTATCAGGCGCTGCAATGGCTGAATGACAAGGAAGCGCTGGCCTATTTCCCGCAACAACAAACCGATGAGTTCCTGAGTTGTCTGCCTGAGCAGACCGTTAGCAACATCCAGCAGGGAATGGCTTATATTTCAGCATTCAGCCAGATCCCCGACACAGACGATGGAATTGGATGGATCTTTCCGATTGCCTGCAAAATCGGCTTGCCCAGGAGAGAATTTGATCACATTCCTGTATCCTGTGATCCTGGCTGGAATCTCATCAGTTTCCTTCTGGCAGCCGGAGAATCCCCATCACCACAAAGGGTTAAAGAACTTGTTGAGTGGTCCGGGCAATTGACGTTGGCAAAAGACCTTCTGAGTGAGTCGGGAGATAACCAGTCATCAGCCTATCGTTGCCCTATTGGCGGAAATTTAATTTCATGGCCGGCAGCAATCGACAAAAAGCAGAACCAGGGTGGGCCACAGACCGTGTATTTTGAGCATGACCTGCTGTTTAAATGGGTTAATAAAAACCCCATCCATCCGTTAACATTAGCAGCACTTGACGTGAAAGAGATAAGGACTCACTGTCCAGAATTTTTTGAGCAACTTATTGCAACGCTCGATGGTTAATCTCAGGACAGCCCTTCTCTTTGTAGAAAGGGAAAAAAACCGATGAATTGCCATAAGCCGGGTTAAAAAAAACCGGAGACCCGTTAGAGTTCCGGTTTTTAATCTATCTGTTAACCGAACTGATTATTCAGCTTCGATAAACACCTTGATAGTTGCAGCAACATCAGAATGCAGCTGGATACCAACGTCGTACTCACCAACGGCACGGATTGGGCCTTCTGGCAGACGGATTTCGCTCTTGGCAACCGCAACACCGGCAGAAGTGATGGCTTCCGCCAGGTCACGAGGACCGATAGAACCGAACAGTTTGCCTTCGTCGCCTGCTTTGGCGGTCAGGGTCAGTTCGATTTCAGCCATTTCTGCAGCGCGCTTCTGAGCACCGCTCAGTTGTTCGTTAGCCGCGCTCTCAAGCTCGGCACGACGGGCTTCGAAAGTCGCCAGATTCGCTTCAGTGGCAGGCAGGGCCTTGCCAAAAGGAATCAGAAAGTTACGGCCATAACCGTTTTTAACGGTGACCTTGTCGCCCAGCTTACCAAGCTTGGCAATTTTTTCGAGCAGGATTACTTCCATTTCGCTAGCCTCTATCTAGTACCTGTCATCCCTGATGCAGTCGGTTATTCGCGCGGGCGCGAAAATCAAAAAGACTGTCCAGACATGCAGTTAAAACAATGACCGGGTACGCCAGTTGCGTGACAAAAATCAACAGGATGTAAAACCCTACCAGCCAGAAGCTTCCCAGTTGTCGCATCCTCACCAGCCCGTGGATCATGGCAAGCCCCGCCACCAGCAATGGCAGCGTTGCTGCAGGAACCAGCACCAGCATGTAAGGAACAACGGTTGCTCCCACCAGGGTAAATGCCAGAAGCCCCATGGCTACCGGGAACGGCAGGCGGATCTGGTGAAACTCTTCACGGAATCCACCCGGGTTAAAAAGCTGTGCCTGCCAGGATCTGGCCAGCACCAACCCAAGGATGCAGATCACCAGGTTAAACCAGGTGATCACACCGATAACCCCGTATTCTACCAACGGCTCAATGCTCGCTACTAAGTCGTCCGTACTCTGCCCTGCCTGCTGAACGTAGTCACGAACCAGTGTCATGACCAGTTCGCTGATCAGGGCGATTTGCTGTGGAGCCAGCTGCGCCATGACCAGAGCGATGAAAGCTCCGGCTGGCAGCAGCGCCAGTAGTGTTTTTTGCCAGGAAACCGTTTGGCGTAATACCAGGGCCAAAGCCACGGTGGTTGTCAAACCGATGATCGTGGAGAACTGTCCCATGGCTGCCCAGGCAATACCCGGCAGCACAGCCCAGGTAAGTATTTTCAGCCCTTCACTGGTACCACGACGTAGTACTACCAGTGAAATAATGGCTGCACTCACCCAGAACAGCATGGGAATACAGGCAAACACAGTGGCCAGGATCATTGCCTGTTTCGGGCCACGCATTACCAGTTCCGCCAGTCCACGCATCAGCTATACCCTGTGAATAAATCAGTGACGATCGGTGTATGGCAGCAGGGCCACGTAACGAGCGCGCTTGATCGCTGTTGCCAGCTGACGCTGGTAACGAGCCTTGGTACCGGTGATACGGCTAGGAACGATCTTACCGGTTTCAGAAACATAAGCTTTCAGGGTGTTCAGATCTTTGTAATCGATCTCTTTCACGCCTTCAGCGGTAAAACGGCAGAACTTTCTGCGACGGAAAAAACGTGCCATGGCAACGCCTCCTTGGATTTATGCTTGTATGGTAAAGAGCAGGTTAAAGCAGGAACCTTAGCAGTCGTGAGCGACTGAGCGTCAGGTCTTACTCTTCAGACTCTTCTACTTCGTCTTCAACGGCTTCTTCAGAGGCACGTTCTTCACGGCGGTCTTCACGACGATCGTCGCGACGATCACGCTTTTCTTCAGACTGCAGCATGATAGAAGCTTCAGTGATGGCTTCATCACGACGAATGACCATGTTACGGATAACCGCGTCGTTGTAGCGGAAGTTTTCCGTCAGCTCATCCAGAGTTTCGTTACCACACTCAATGTTCATCAGAACGTAGTGAGCCTTGTGGATCTTGTTGATTGGGTAAGCCAGCTGACGACGGCCCCAGTCTTCAAGACGGTGTACCTTGCCACCATTTTCGGTGATAGCGCGAGTGTAGCGCTCAACCATGGCAGGTACTTGCTCGCTCTGGTCAGGGTGGACCAGGAAAACGATTTCGTAATGACGCATTATTTGCTCCTTACGGGTTAAATAGCCTCCTGCAATTTTTACCTCCGACAGCCGTCGAAAAGATTCTATAAAGCAGTAAGGCAAGGAGAGTGTGAGCGCAGGCGCTCACCGGTTACTACATTCACAATGGACACCCCTCCTGATCGACTCTTGACCAGAAAAGCCCCACCGAGAATGAAATATACGCCGGACAGATTGGCCGGAGCATACAAAGAGCGGGAATTTTAGAGATTTGTTGAGTTGGTTGCAAGGGGAGACAGGGTCTGCCGCGCTGGTAATATCCGGTGTCGATATGGTGATTTACCACTATCCATTCAACGATGAGCCTCCTGGAGGTCGATATAGCCAGAGACCGCTCCAATTTACCGTTTTTATTGCCGGGAATGCGTACCCACTATCATTGAATTATGGCCGACCACGAAAGCACAGCACTTATCCATACACCGAAACGGCGAATCGGCCTGTGGCTGCTGATCATCCTGTTTTTTTCTGCATCGGCCTGGGCGACAAAACCTCTGACCTATAAAATCAATGGGCTCAACAAAGCATTACTGAAAAATGCGACGCTCTACCTTGATAACCTGCCAGCCATCAAACCCGAACAACTGGATGAATACCGGCAAGAAATCCGGGAGGCCCTGCAAAAATCCCTGATGGCCCTGGGCTATTACCAGCCCACCATTGACTTTCACAGCAAAAAAGCTGCCAGTCAGCTCATCATTGCTATCAATCCGGGTCAGCCAGTGATTGTCCAGTCCCTGCAAATCAATCTGGAAGGTGATGCCCGGCAAGACCGGGCATTTACCCGGTTAATCAGGCAAAGCCGGTTAAAAACAGGCGATGCCCTGAATGATGGTGAATATGAGTCGCTGAAAACAGGGCTCAATAAACTGGCCCTGACCCGTGGTTATTTTGATGCAGACCTGAGTGAACACCAGATCAAAGTCTACCCGGCCAAACATCGGGCTGACATTACCCTGACCATGGAATCCGGCAGACGATACCGGTTCGGATCGGTTATTTATGACGATCTGGTGAGCGAAGCTACCCGAGAGTTGCTGAACACCATGATCAATTTTGAGCCGGGGCAACCCTATCGCTCCGAACAGCTCAGCCAGTTGAACATGGACTTTTCTGCCACCGGTTACTTTAAATCCATTGAAGTCCGCCCTCTCAAGGACAAAGCGGTTGATGGTGAGGTTCCGATTTTCGTAAGTGTGATACCCAAAAGTGCCTGGGAGCTGGAGACCGGTATCGGTTTCTCTACAGACGAAGGTCCAAGGGTATCCCTGAGTGTCGATAACCCATGGCTGGATGAAAAAGGGCACAGTTTCACCAGCGATATCAAAGTGTCCAAAACAGGGCAGGAGCTGAGTGGGCGCTATAAAATCCCCTATGGCAACCCTCTGCTGGAATACTACAGCCTGGACAGCGGTTACCAGAGAACGTCGGTTCAGGATACCGACAGCCAGCTTGTTTCCGCTTCTGTTAATAAGTGGAAAAAGCGGCCGGGTAACTGGGACCAGGACTTTTTTATCCGGGTAGATTATGAGAACTACACCCAGGGGCTGCAAAACAGCAGTAACCTGTTGCTAATACCCGGCATGTCATTTGACCGCCGGAAAGTGGTTGGCAACCCAACGGATCCCCGCTCCGGACACCTTTACAACCTGAAAATCGAAACCTCTGCCCAAGCCTGGCAATCTGATGCGGACTTTATCAAAGTGTGGGGCCGGGCCAAATGGCTGACCACGTTCTTCCGGCATCACCGGGTGATCAGCCGAATTGAGCAGGGTGCCATCTGGGTGGACGACATTCAGAATATCCCGCCGTCCATTCGTTTCTTTACCGGTGGTGACCAGACGGTCCGTGGCTACAGCTATGACAGCCTGTCCCCAAGGGACAGCAACGGTCAGCTGGTTGGCGGCCAGTACCTTTCGGTAGCCAGTATTGAATATGACTATGAAATTGTTGAAAACTGGCGGGTCGCCTTGTTTGTTGACAGCGGAACTGCAACCAACTCCTACAAAAAAGGTCAGGTTGAATGGCAAACCGGGGCTGGGCCGGGCATCCGCTGGGTGACGCCCCTGGGTCCGTTAAAACTGGACTTTGCCTTTGCGATCAGTGAGCCCGGCTCTCCCTGGCGAATCCACTTTTCCATGGGGCCGGATTTATGAGCAGCGCCCCCAACCATAACTCTAAACAGGCCGGGTCTGCCCCGGGAGTGCCAGATCAACGTCCAGTGAAAAAAGTATCTCTGATCAAGCGGTGTCTATCAGTCACAGCCGTCTTCCTGCTTACCCTGATCTCACTGCTGCTGTTTACCCACACCGGCAACACCCTGCTCTGGCACCAACTGAACAATGCGCTTCCGGCGCTTGATGGGGAGCTGACAGAAGGCCAGTTGATGACGGGCTGGCATATTCAGAATCTTCGCTGGCAAGATAGCCGGATCCAGTTTCAGGCTGATGATATAACGCTGAAGTGGCAGCTTGGGAAAGTGTTAGCCAGGCAGCTGCCGGTCCAACTGGTGGAAGTTAAAGGCGGCAACCTTGAGATTCAGCCCGTAGCCGAAGAAACCGTGCCTTCAGCGCCACCCTCTACCGATGCAACCGTCGATATTCCCCTGGATATTCTGATCAGTCAGATCCATATCCAGGATTTTGAAGTCACCTTTTCAGGAACCACGGTTTCCCTGGAAACCTTTACCGCAAACGCCCGTCTACAGAATAGCCTGCTGTTTATCCCTGAAGTTCGGGCAGATAACCTTCAGATTGTGTTAAAAGACCAGGACAGCACAACGTCCACTCCAAAGGCTTTAACGCCCAACAAACCAACGTCGGCAGGCATTGATCTCTCAACCATCACACTGCCGGAAGTAACACTCCCAATCCCTGTCAGCCTGGAAAATTTCACACTAACCAATGCCCGCTACCAGCAGGGTGATATTGATGAAACCCTTAAAGCGCTGGCGCTGAGTTTCAACTGGCAAACGACTCATATCACTAACCTGACACTTAAGGCAGAACAAACCAGGGCCAATATTCATTTACACGGCAAGATACAGCTAGCTGAAAACTATCCATTAAGCCTGAACCTGAATACCACTATTCTGGATAATTTCAATATTCCTGAGCTGGCAGCCATGAAAGGGGATAAGCTAGCACTGGAAGCCTCGGGCAATCTTAGCCAACTGCAACTGCGGCTTGCCACACAGGGCTCCATCAATGCATTGCTGGAAGGAAATATTGGCCCTCTTGCCCCCAACTTCCCGCTAAGCGTTGCCCTGAAATGGCACGAATTCCAATGGCCACTACAAGAAAGTGCCTCCGGGGTTTCATCCGACAATGGCTTAGCCAGGATCACTGGCAATCTGAATCAGTACCAGCTCTCACTGAACACATCCATTAAAGTGGCTGAGCAACCAGCAACTCAGCTGCGTTTGGATGCCTCTGGCAGTTTGCAGCAGCTGGATATTAAAACACTGTCACTTAGCCCTGTTGATGAAAACAATCTTTCCGCCCCCCCCTTGGAACTGACCGGAACAGTTAACTGGCAAGATGGCATTCATTGGCAAGGACACATTCTGCTGTCAAAACTACAGCCAGAAGTATGGCTAAGAGAGTTTCCCGGCACGCTGAGCGGCAAAGTAACCACTCAATTTATGATGACCGATGGTTTATGGCAACTCAACATTCCGGATCTGACGATCAATGGCTCATTGCTGAATACCCCCCTTGAATTGACCGGAAAACTGGCATCCGACAACCAGGTCAGGCCCATGGCCGCTTTACCTTTCAACGTGAATATTCACAGCTTTTATGCAGCGCTTGGCAAAAACCGCCTGAACATCAATGGACAAATCGCAGAACAGTTATCACTGAGTGCCAAACTTGACGCCAACTCTCTGGACAGGATCACCCCGGAGCTGAAAGGCTCGTTACAAGGCAGCGTTCAGCTATCAGGGAGCGATAAACATCCAAAGCTTTTATTCAGCTTTGATAGCCCATCCCTAGAGATTGAACAGACCAGTATCAACCGGTTACAAGTGAACGGCGAATTGACCAGAGCCACCTTACTGGAAGGTAAAACCACCGTTAAAGCAGACTCTCTCAACAGTGGCAATATTCAGCTGAAAAACATGCTGCTAAATGCCAGTGGCAATGAACGGAATCATCAAATATCCCTCAAAACTCTGGGCGAGCCGGTATCCAGCGAGTTACAGATTAACGGAGTTTGGCAGGGTACCCACGGTAACAGCCGTGGCAAATGGCAGGGGCAGTTAGCCAGTGCCAGGGTAATCACACCGCTGGATACCTGGTCTCTGGAGCAGCCTGTTACCATCGGGCTGAATGCCACCAACAAAGAAGTAAAACTGACGGATCAATGCTGGTTTGCCAAACCGGCAAGGCTCTGTATTGATGCATCACACTTTTCAGCCAACCGTGGAACAACACGCTTCCGGCTATCAGACTTTAACCTGTCAACCCTGAAACCACTCCTGCCAGGCAACCTTAACTGGCAGGCCATACTGTCGGGCAGTGGCGATATCCAATGGGATAGCGGTCAGCCCATAGCTCATATCCAAATCCAGACGACGCCGGGTGAAATCACCAGCAACTCAGATCATCCTTTATCAGTGAACTATCAAACACTCTCCACCGTGATTAGTCTGAATGAGGATGATCTGCAGGCAGAGTTTGACTTTGACTCAAAACAGCTGGGGGACGCCTACATCCATCTGACCATCGACAACATGCACAGTGACCAGACCCTGAGTGGACAAGCCAGACTGCAGGATATGCGCCTGTACTTTCTGCAACCACTGATTCCGGATATCAGTCATATTGATGGTATTTTATCCGCTGACACACGCATGGGTGGAACTCTGAAAGATCCCTTGCTGTTTGGCAACCTGAAACTCCGTGCAGGACAGCTGGCCGCTAAACAGGAAATGGTCAAAGTCAGCCATCTGATCACTGAGCTGAATGTGGATGGCAATAAAGGTGAAGTCAGTGGCAGCATGAAGATAGACGACGGTGAAATGAAGCTGTCAGGTCATCTTGACTGGCAACAGATGCCCCCTTCCGGTGTTATCGATATAACAGGGCAAAACCTGGGAGCCAGAGTGCCGGGCATCCTCCAGCTGAAAGCCTCCCCCGATTTAAGGCTGACCCTTGGAGCCGCGCAAACCCTGACCGGGAACATCACCATTCCCTGGGCAAGAGCGAACATCAAACAACTGCCCAAACAGGCCGTCACCCCCTCTGATGATGTGGAGATTATCACTCCGGGAACCAGAAAAGCACTGTTGCATGCCGGTCCGCCCTTCTCCATGGATGTGAATGTGATTTTAGGCAAAGACATCAAGATCGATGCCTATGGGCTGAAATCAGATCTTGGCGGCCAACTGCTGCTGGATCTGCAGCCCGAAAAACCAATGACTGCTGATGGTTCTATTCAACTGACCAACGGCCGCTATCATCAATTCGGTCAGGATCTGCTGATTAAAGAGGGCCATATTATTTTCTCCGGCCCGCTATCCAGCCCATACCTGTCGGTGAACGCTATTCGCAACCCTGACAGCATAGAAGACGATGTATCAGTAGGCATGCAGGTGAGCGGCGCCCCCTCCCGGCCGGAGTTTTCTATCTATTCGGATCCATCCATGCCACAGCAGGAACAGTGGTCTTATCTGCTCAGAGGGCGGGGACTCGAAGATGGTGACAGTTCGGCAGTGCAATCCATGCTGATCGGTTTCGGTGTCAGCCAGTTTGGCGGCGTAGTGACTTCCATTGGTGAAAAAATCGGCCTCTCGGATGTCACGCTCGACACCCAGGGCAGCGGTGATGACACCCGGGTCACCATTGGCGGGACGATTGCGCCGGGCCTGCGGGTGCAATATGGCGCAGGTGTTTTTGACTCTATCGCTGAAGTTAAGGTGCGCTACGAACTAATGCCGCGACTTTACCTTCAGGCCGTTAGCGGCATTGCCCAGGCTATCGACCTTTTCTACCAGTTTACAATTGCGACAGAAAAAAAATAGACCTATTAAGATTTAATGAATTCAATGAGAGGTACTGACTTCCGAAAATTTTGCATCGTTATTAATTGGTAAAAAAATACATTGGCTACCTGGAGGAAGGAAACTTAATTTTAGAAAAACGGTCAGATATTGGGCCAAATATCAAGAACTATATGAAGATAGTCTTTGTTTTTCCAAAATTGAGGTTACCAGTCATGCACGGTGTAAATAACGGTAATGTTTCAAGAAACACTTATAATCCCCAACAGGAAAACAAGAATCAAAAAGTGGATACTAAAGTGTCGCACGGGGAAAGTGGAACCACTAATCCCATTGCTCACAGAACATGTATTTCGACAGAGGGTGCAGCTGCATCGAGTTCTGTACAGGCTGCCAGCGCCTTATCCGATGCGCCTACAGTCCACTTGACTAAAACATTTTACCGTCCCAAGGATAAAGAACCTCTTATTTTTGCGGAAGAACACCTTATGACACACGGAGACTTCAGGGATATACTATCCAAACACATGGATGTCTATGCAGTAGTAACGGATGATCGTAATAATATTGGAGCTGTCAACATTTTGGCCATCGGGAAACCAAAATTCCAATTAGACGACCTGAAGGGAAGATTCCATACTTGCGTTTTTCAATCTATACCATCATTAAAAGAATCACCTTACAGTTCTGAGTTGTTAGGTATCTCCCTTAATCAAACTTGTTGGATTGTTGATGACTTCTGCAAAAAACTTAAAAAAAAGAATGATAAGGATCATGAAACAATGAATTCGATTGAACGGTCAATATTTAATAAATTAAAACCAAAATATGATTTAAAAAAAACCTCGCTTTCACGTATTGTTACTCATAATAATTTCCTGGAAGATATCTCCCCTGAGGAAGCAAGATTTATTTTGGAAAAAAGCTTCTATGCCTCTATCAAAGAGATGAAGAAACAAGTCTCTACTCCTCATGAGAATAGCCTGAACTCAGAAGCAACAATCAACGATCTTCCGGAGATCCTTCGCAGTTATAAAGATCGTATGGCTTGGGGACGTTATCACAGCTGGAAGTTAAATTATCTTGATAAAACATTACTCAAAAATGCCAAATGGGAATAGCTTTTCCTCAGATGAGTCCGGCTAATCCTTTATTATTGCGTTTTTTTTGGGCAATTAGATGCGTATCGTCAATATGGAACAACCGAAGAACGACCATTGAATAAGCCAATGCCCCAAAGCCAGTCTTTTTGAACTGGCTTGTTGAATCGATGATTTATCCAAAGGGCAGATTCAGTGAAATCAGAGTGGTGACAATCATCGTCGCTGTCGAACCGCCTCAAATAAACACACCCCGGTAGCAACCGACACATTGAGGCTACTGACAGAACCGGCCATTGGAATAAAAATCAGCGAATCACACAGGTCTCTGGTCAGGCGACGCATTCCTTTACCTTCTGCGCCCATGACCAGAGCCAGAGGACCGGTTAAATCCGACCGATAAATATTGCCGGAACTCTCGCCTGCGGTACCAATCATCCAGATACCTCGCTCCTTGAGCCATTCCATACTCCGTGCCAGGTTGGTCACCTGAATCAGAGGTACATTGTCTGCTGCACCACAGGCCACTTTGGTTGCTGTAGCATTGAGACTGGCAGACTTATCCCTGGGCACAATCACCGCATGTACACCTGCCGCATCGGCAGTCCGCAGGCAGGCCCCAAGATTGTGAGGGTCCGTAACGCCATCCAGAATCAGGAGAAAGGGTGGTTCATTCAGCCCATCAAGAATATCCTCCAGGCCTTCTTCCCGGTAAACCCGGGCGGCAGAGACTCTGGCCATAATACCCTGATGCACACCCTCCGCTTTGGCATCAAGACGACTGCGTTCAACAAATCGGACGGAAACGCCCTGATCTCTGGCCTGATCAACCAGGGCATTGATTCGCTTATCCGTACGACCTTTCTGGATCTGAAGCTCCAGTATTCTTTCGGGTGACCGTTCAAACAGGCTCTGCACTGCATGCAGGCCAAATACTACGTCATTGCTCATTGATTTCTCATTTGAAAGCCTTTACAGGCCATAAAAAGGGGGATTTTAGCAAAACTGGAAGGACAGGAGTTATTGCTGATGTTTTAACACTGATATGTTAACGAAAACGGCCAGAATAAGCATGACCTATGCGCTACCGGACTCATTTCCAGTTAGATATATGCTGCATCAACCTCGCCAGTAGCCAAGGAGGCTGACCGAGTATGCGTAACATTAGCTCGGCCAAACATTTTAATCGTCTTTTTTAAAGAAATAATTACCAACAGCCTCGACAGTAGACCCGATAGCAGACGAGGTAACAATACTAGCAGCCCCGACAGTCCCCATACAGACACTGGTAGCAACACCTGTCGCAACACCTTTGGCAACACCAGTACCAACATCGCTGGTAGCCCTTTCACCCTGAACAGAACCCCAGAAGGCCCCAATAGCAAATCCAGCTAAGGCAATCAAGGCAGGCCCGGCAGCAAGCTCAGCACAAGCAGCAAACCCGGCACTATCAACCCCGACAGCAGCAGACCCGGTAGCCCCGATAGCAAACCCGACTAAAGCCGAGGGCGCAACCGGGAGAGTAAACGTCAAAGTAGCCTGGCACAGAAATTTAATGGTTTTTTTCGAAATAGTCACTATCCGATCCTGCAATGGAATACATTCTATCTCATTATCAGTAAACTGTTTTTCACAGGAGAGATAATTTTTTTGGTCAGAACTTTCCACGCATTCCCGTATACCTGAACGACCAGAAGAATGTTTACATTTTGTACTATCGCTTACGTTATTTATTGAACCAAAGTCCTTTTTTGCATTAGAAGTGATATTGTCCATATCGAAACCTTCCGTTTTAATTAATGTTTGTTACAGCTAATAGATATTTATATTTGGTTTTAGTTCCCTATGAACACTAAGATATTTAACCAATTCTGCCGCTAAGGTGTTTTCCTTGCCCGAAAAGTGATCGTTAAATAAAAACTCTTATCAACCCGGAAACAAAAAGGCCGCTGTGAAGCGGCCTGATTTCAAAAGACATCTCGATAAAGCAGACAGACTCCCGGAGTAACCCAAGGAGCCAGGAAGCAATGCTTGATAATCCCTGTGATACGAAGCTTATTAACTGATCTTCCGTTTACGAGGCTGTTTGCCCGTCGGCTTTGAGGCTTTGGCTGAATCAGACTTCCGGGCGCTGCTGGCTTTCTTCTTACCGGCAGTCTTCTTTTTGCCGGAAGCGGTTGGCTTGCCCTTTTTACCGGTTGTTTTGGCGGATTTCCTGCCTTTCGTCCTACGGCCGGATGGCTTACCGTCTTCGGCAGAGCCCTTAGCGGATGAAGAGCCCTTGGCGGATGAAGTGCCTTTCCCTTTTTTAGCCGCCTCTTCAGCAGCCCTGGCTTCTCTGAGCAGTTTTTCCTTGGCCGCTGCCGACTTGAATCGACTGCCAAGTGCCGCGCTTCCGGATGAACGGGATTTTTTCGCCGAACCAGACTTACCGGATGACTTTCTTCTTCCCGGCCTGCTAAGTGCTGACAGCAGTTCAAAGTCGATCTTCTTATCGTCCAGATTCACCTTACTGACCATCACCTCCAACTCATCGCCCAGACCAAACCGGCGACCGGTGCGCTCACCGCGCATGCAATGATGAACATTGTCGTAAATATAATAGTCATCCGGCAGGCTGGTCACATGAACCAATCCCTCGACATAGACATCTTTCAGCTCAACAAACAACCCGAATCCGGTCACTGAAGAGACAATACCGCTGAAGGTCTGACCAATATGCTGCTGCATATAGTCGCACTTCAGCCAGTCCATGGCATCGCGGGTTGCCAGATCAGCCCGTCGCTCTGTGGTGGAACAGTGCTCTCCCAGTGCCTGAATATCGCCGGCGTTATAGGGGTAGATGCGCTTTTCAGGTATGGGGCTGGCCCCCACACGAACCACATGCCGGGAGGGGCTCTCTGAGCGGATAATATGACGAATCGCCCTGTGTACCAGCAGGTCAGGGTAACGGCGGATGGGCGAGGTAAAGTGTGCATAAGCCTTGAAGGCCAGGCCAAAATGCCCCTGATTATCACCACTGTAGACTGCCTGACTCATTGAGCGAAGAACCACGGTCTGAATCACATGGTAATCAGGACGATCTTTCACCCTAAGCAACAATGCCTGAATATCACGGGGGGTGATTTTGTCTGAGGGAAGTGCCAGCCCCAAACTGCCAATAAAGCTGTTCAGGTTAAGCTTCTTCTCCAGCGTCGGCCCTTCGTGCACACGGTAAAGCCCCGGGAGTTTGTGCTTTTCCAGGAACTTTGCCGCACACACATTGGCGCACAGCATACACTCTTCAATCAACTTGTGGGCGTCATTACGCTCCCTGGGCACAATCTGCTCAATCTTGCGGTGGCGACCAAAAATAATCTGGGTCTCCACCGTATCAAAATCAATCGTGCCACGCTCTGCCCGTACGGATACCAAGGTCTTGTAGAGCGAGTACAGATGCTCAAGGTGTGGCACTAATGGCTGGTACTGCTTCCGTAGCGCCCGGCCCTCATCACTGAGGGACAACATATCCCAGACTTTGATATACGTCAGCCGCGCATGGGAGCGGATAACACTCTCATAGAATTTGTAGCCGGAAATCTTGCCTTTGCCACTGATGGTCATTTCACAGACCATTGCCAGGCGATCTACTTCGGGGTTCAGGGAGCACAAACCATTGGACAGAACCTCCGGCAACATGGGAATCACATGCCCCGGGAAGTAAACCGAAGTCCCCCGGTTAAACGCTTCCTTGTCCAGGGCTGAGCCCGGTTTCACATAGTGGGAAACATCGGCAATCGCAACAAACAGTCGCCAGCCGCCGCCTTTTTTTGACTCACAATAAACCGCATCATCAAAATCACGGGCATCTTCACCATCAATTGTGACAAACGGCGTTGCCCGTAAATCGACCCGGCAATCTTTGTCCGACTCTGCGACCTCAGTTGTAAAACCCTTGCACTGTTTTTCCACCGCTTCCGGCCAGTCATGGGGAATATTATGGGTGCGAACAGCAACCTCGACCTCCATGCCGGCATCGGCTCTGCCACCGAGAATTTCCTTAACAATGCCCATAGGCATGTTGCGACGGCCGGGCTGCCGGGTAATTTCCAGCAGAATATATTGCCCCTCCGTGGGCATCAGCGGGCCCGGCTGAACAATAATCTCCCGGCTGATACGGGGGTTTTCAGGCACCATAAAGGCCGCACCAGACTCGGTATAGTAACGACCGACGACCTGTGTCGTATTTCTCTCAATCACCTCAACCAGCTGGCCTTCCCTGCGGCCACGATGATCGACGCCTGATTCACGCACAACCGCACGGTCACCATCAAACAGCTGGCGCATCTCACGGGGGGAAAGGTAGAGATCTTCACCACCACCATCCGGCATTAAAAAGCCAAATCCTTCTTTATTGCCCTGAACTACCCCTTTAATAAGATTCAGCTTACTGATCAGGGCAAAGGCATTCTTGCGATTTTGCAGCAGCTGACCATCGCGGATCATCGCCTTAAGGCGGAACATCAGCGCTTCCTGCTGTTCTTCGTCATTTATACCCAGTGCACGACATAACGCCTGATGGCTGACCGGAGCCCCTCGTTGCTCAAGGTATTCCATGATGTACAGACGACTGGGGATCGGGTTTTCATAGCGCTCTGCTTCGAGAGATGCCTGACTATCCTGGCTTTTCCACCCTTTTGACATGGGCTTATTGCACCTCTTTTAGGGCGTATGGCAGCCCGGGGCTGCCTGGTGAAAATGAAAATCTACAATCATGATATCTTTCTTCAAAGGCCATGGAGGGGGGAGAAGTCAACATTGAATCCATTCTGTATTAGTACATGCATCAGACTATTAATGCAAAGGGAGAAAGTGAAAAGAGAGCATAACAAAAGAATAGCTGATCTCAGTGTTATGCCAAAACAACCGGCGGAGACAGTGTAATGCAAGCCGGATCCCTGAAGGCAAATGATACTTCCCCAGGACAGATCAACAGAAAAAACTGCTTGAGACCGGGAACTATTGACTGGCAGGTAAGTCCAATTCATTGATTGCCGGAACTCCGGGGTTTGCAAGCGCCAATCCCGAAACATCATAAATTCAACGAAGTCAGAAGCATGATACACAGTAGCAGCCCTGCCCCCATCCAGACTGGTAATCAATCGCCCAATGCCACTGATGCACCACCGTATCGGGCAACCCGGCGGACTTCCAGTCAGAAGCTCACCCTCCGTTGCCATCAAGCCATCAACTTGATTTCTCTGAAATTCAAGAGTCGTGAATCGACATTGTTACGGGCTGCAACAACCGGTGATGTGCCACTGATCAGGCGACTGGTTCGCCAGCACACTTTAGCCAACGGTAACTCTGTTGGGACAGGGCTGGAAGACGCGGCGGCCAAAGCAGCGGCAAACGGCAAGGCAGAAGCATTGGAGTTATTGCTTGAGTTTGGGGCCTACCCGAATTATGCGTTGGCGGGTGAGAATTTTCTGATCCCCCCAAGAAGAATGTTTGATGCGCGGGGACGCCGTCGCCAGTATCATGTTACAGAAAAACTGACACCGGAAATAGTGAGTATATTGCTTAATAATATTTTTATTCGCCCTGAAGTCACCATCAGGCTTGGGGATACCGGGGGCCATTATCTGCGTTTTACGCCAAAGGAATTAATCAACAGCAACCCTGGCAATATCAACAGGGAAGTAATCTGTAAAATGCTTGCCAGTCACAATCGAGTCGATGTGAACACGGAGATCTCTTTTTACCAAACGGGTGCGTTCGCTCTATCCAGCAAAGTAGATAATCAGAGTTTTTATCCACATCCACAAAGTCCTTACATCCACGTAAATTTTATTGGCCAGACCCTGATGTTTGATAACTTCGGCCTGACTGAGCATCTGCTTACAGACCAGACTCTGAATCTGGATCCCGGCTTACCCATCGGCACAGGAGCCGCTGAAAACCTGCTGATTATTTTTATGGACAAGTACTGCAAAGGATGTTTTCGCAAATTAAACCAGCGTTTTGATATTTTACTCAACGCTCTAAGGGACAAAATTGCCAACTCTGGCACCTTTCGCAACCAACTTTTGGCCAGCGAAAATGAGCTGTTCAAACAGCAATTTCTCACACTGTTTGCTATCGGGCATCAGGACAGGCATGACCCATCCCCTGCTGATTTTCAACATCTTAACTGCGATCAACTAAACAATAAAATTATGGACATATTTTTGACCATATCTTATGAAGCCCCGCCCGATTATCATCGTCTTTACCCAAATCCACCACCAAGTTATGACTCAGTTATTGCAGGTGACTTTGAAAGCGCTTAATAAATTGATGTCAAAACCATAACTACTGACAATATCACCCTAGTACATGGTTTCAATGAGTTTGACGTGTACGATCTCCGTTCACCCTGAGCGGAGTCGAAGGGTGCTTGGCACGATCTATCAGAGTCCGGAGTTTCCGCCTTTAGGCCCTATGGGTCCTTCGACAAGCTCAGGACGAACGGAGTGCGGAGGCACGACAACCCGTCAAACTCATTGAAACCATGTACTAGGTATAAAGCCGGTTTGTCCAATGATAAACCGGCGATTTTGTCACAGAGGCCAATCCTGATGATCAGGCAAACGGCTGACGCAGAACGATAGTTTCTACACGGTCCGGTCCGGTGGAAATAATATCAATCGGTGCACCGGTGACTTCTTCAAGACGCTTGATATAAGCCAGCGCTTTGGCAGGCAGCTCATCAAGGCTCTTCGCACCAAATGTCGACTCACTCCAGCCCGGCATCTCTTCATAGACAGGCTGAACCGACTCGTACTCTTCAACATCAACAGGCGTGGTAATGGACTCACCATCAGCATTCTTGTAATCCACGCAAATGCGGATTGTTTCCAGACCGTCAAGCACATCCAGTTTGGTCAGGCAGAGGCCACTGACCGAGTTGATCTGAATAGCCTGTCTCAGGGCTACGGCATCAAACCAGCCACAACGGCGTGGACGACCGGTCGTAGCACCAAACTCATTACCGACTTTGGCCAGATGGCGGCCATTTTCGTCATCCAACTCTGTCGGGAAGGGGCCTGAACCCACACGGGTGGTGTAAGCCTTGGTAATACCCAGGACATAATCCAGGTACAGCGGACCAAAACCAGTCCCCGTAGAGGTACCACCTGCGGTGGTGTTGGATGACGTGACAAACGGGTAAGTGCCGTGGTCGATATCCAGCAGAGAACCCTGGGCACCTTCAAACAGAATGTGGTCACCACGCCCATGATGCTCATGCAGACGGTCTGAAACACGATCAATCATCGGAATCAGTTCCCTGGCCATGGCCAGCGTGTCATCCAGAACGGTCTGGTAATCTACGGCTTCTGTCTTGTAGTAGTGCTGCAGGGCAAAGTTGTGATAGTCCATCACTTCTTTCAGTTTTCTGGCAAAACGTTCAGGGTGCAGCAGATCAGCAACACGTAACCCCCGGCGAGCTACCTTGTCTTCGTAGGCAGGACCGATACCACGACCCGTCGTACCGATTTTGGCTTCGCCACGGGCCAGCTCACGGGCCTGATCCAGCGCCACATGGTAAGGCAGAATCAGAGGACAGGCAGGGCTGAGTTTCAGGCGCTCGCGCACAGGAACACCGGTTTCTTCCAACTGCTTCATCTCTTTCAGCAACGCTTCAGGAGACAGCACAACACCGTTACCGATGTAACAAACCACATCTTCCCGCAGGATTCCGGAAGGAATCAGGTGCAGAACGGTTTTCTCACCATTAATAACAAGGGTGTGTCCGGCATTATGGCCGCCCTGGAAGCGAACAACAGCTTCCGCCTGCTCGGTCAGCAGGTCGACAATCTTGCCTTTACCTTCATCACCCCACTGGGTGCCAAGTACGACAACAGTCTTACCCATGGAATCGGTCTCTTAGTTTCAATGCAATTTATAACGGTTCAACCAACCATTCGCCGTCGCGGCAGATCAGCTGATGGTTGCAACCCATGCCCGCTGCGTCTGTCGCTTGCCCGGGCAGCTGGCGAACTACCCGCTCCCCCTGCCGACGCAGGGACTGCACCAGGGCGGCATCCGCATCAACAGGCGCAAAAATGGTCTTGCCTTCGGTACAGTCATCTGTACTTTCTGTTTTCAGCTCCAGCAACGCCTTAAGCTCCATAAGCGTCTTGAGGTCAGTGCTAAAACCGGTCGCAGGGCGTGATCGGCCGAAGGCTTCACCGATCCCATCATAGCGCCCGCCTTTGGCGATTGCCTGCCCCTGACCGGGCAGATAAGCCGCAAAAACGACACCTGTATGATAGTTGTAGCCCCTGAGTTCGCCCAGGTCGAAATAGAAGTCAGCACCCGGATAAAGACTGGTAATCTCTCTGGCAATCAACCCGAGTTCATCCAGAGCAGTGGCAACGCCCTCAGGACCATCAGCCAGCTCACCCCTGGCCCGTTCCAGTATTTCCGGACCACCGGCCAGATTGGGCAGGCTTTTCAGCATTCGGGCAGACCCTGCGCTGATATCCCACTGATTGACCAGCTGTTCAACTTCAGAGATCGCCTTGCGCTGCAAGGTATCAAAAAGCGCCAGCTCCTGATCACCCGATAGTCCGGCCTGGGATGCCAGCAAACGGTAAATCTGCACATGCCCAAGATCCAGACTGACTGAATCGGCTTCCACCTGAGCCAGGGTTTCCAGCATCAGGGAAATCACTTCCAGGTCACTTGCCACGCCAGAGTGACCATACAGCTCTGCACCGATCTGGATGGGTGACCTTGAAGCCCCGAGGGAAGCGGGGCGGGTATGAAAGACACTGCCTGAATAACAAAGTCTTACCGGCCCATCCACTTTCAGGGTATGGGCATCAATTCTGGCCACCGCCGGTGTGGTATCTGCCCTTAATCCCATGGTTCTACCGGTCAGCTGATCGGTTACCTTGAAGGTTTGCAGATCCAGGTCATGACCGACACCTGCCGTCAGTGACTCGATAAATTCCAGATGGGGAGGAATCACCAGCTGGTAACCCCAGCGGTCAAACAGGTCGAGTATGTCGCGCCTTAACTTTTCAGCACAACGGGCTCTGCCGGGAAGAATTTCCTCAATTCCATCAGGCAGCAGCCAGCGATCAGCGACGGTCATAACAGCCTCTCTTATTGTTACTGTGGAAGTTTTTTCTTCGCTACTTGCCCACACACGAAAAAACCGGGCGAGGCCCGGTTTTGATAATGTTACCACGGTTTTTTAGCGCTGGCAGCAAGAGTTCATTATTTGCCTTGCTTATCGTGATTAAAGTAGCGGAAGAAATCACCTTTTGGTTCTATCAGCATGACGTTACCGGACTCTCCGAAGCTCTCTTTGTAAGCCTGAAGGCTACGATAGAAGGCATAGAATTCCCGATCCTGCCGATACGCTTTGGCATAAATCTCAGCTGACCTGGCATCCCCGTCACCGCGGATCATTTCAGATTGACGGTAGGCATCGGCCAGAACCACCTGCTTTTCACGGTCGGCATTCGCCATGATACCTTCTGCCATCTCCTGACCGCGGGAACGGTAGTCCTGAGCCTCTTTCTCACGTTCAGATGACATCCGCTCAAATACCGAGTCACTGACCTGGGGAGGCAGGTCAATCCGCTTGATACGTACATCCATAACACTGACCCCCAGCTCATCCTGGGCAACTTCATTCAGCGTTGTGGTCAGTTCTTCCATCATCTCGTCACGCTGGCCGGACACCACTTCGTTCAGAGTGAGGCTACCAAACTGGTTCCGCATGCTGGACTCAGCACGCTGGGCAAGCAGGTTACTGGCACGGAATACATCGCCTGCCGTTGCGCGGTAGAAGTCGTAGACGTTGTGAATGCGCCACTTGATGTAGGAATCCACAATCACGGCCTTCTGTTCAAGGGTCAGGAAGCGCTCGGATGGCACATCCAGAGTCTGCAGACGGCCATCAAACACCTTAACCTTGTCAACCAGCGGGATTTTCACATGCAGGCCCGGAGGGATACTGTCACGTACTACCTGACCAAAACGAAGTTGCACCGCCCTCTCCCGTTCGGAGATAACGAATAAACTTCCCCACGCCAGTATTACAACAACCAGAGAAATAATCAGTCCAGTGAAGGCTTTCTGACTCATCGACTTACCCTCCCCCCACTGACTCGCGAGCTATTGACGCGTTTATTCAATTCTTCTGTCACCCGGGTGGTAATCTCGTTTAATTCCTGGGCAGATAACTGTCTGGATGGCACTTTGCTGCTACCATGGGACTGTGTCAGTTTATCCAGCGGCAGATACATCATGTTATTGCCACCTTCAACATCCACCAGTACCTTGCTGGATTTACTGAACACGTCTTCAATCGCCTCAATATAAAGACGCTCGCGGGTTACTTCAGGTGCCTGTTGGTACTCACCCAACAGTTTCACGAAACGATCTGCTTCACCCTCTGCCTTGGCTACTACCTCATCACGGTAACCGTTGGCACTCTCAATGATACGCTGAGCCTGACCACGGGCTTCCGGAATGATCTTGTTGGCATACACCTGGGCCTTGTTCTTGGCCCGTTCTTCATCCTCACGGGCGCGGATAACGTCATCAAATGCTGCCTGCACTTCTTTGGGAGGATGGGCGCTCTCAATGTTTACCTTGGCAACATTAAGGCCGGTACCGTAGCTGTCCAGGTAAGCCTGAAGGCGATCACGCACTTCGATACCCATCACCTCACGACCTTCGGTCAACACCTGGTACATCTCGGAGCCACCGACAACATGACGCAACGCACTCTGTGTCGCCTCTTCCAGACTGACCAGCGGCTTGGCAACGTTGAGAACATAGTGCTTGATATCATCAATGTTGTACTGAACCGACATGGCCACCTCGACGATGTTCTCGTCTTCGGTCAACATTTGCTGCAAGAGGTTATAGGTCCGAAGTTCAGTCACCCGTTCCTGAAACTTGGTTTCAATGGGAGGGAAGTACATATGCAGGCCTGGGCCAACCGTCTCTGCATACTCACCAAAGCGCAGGATGACGGCCTGCTCTTTTTCATCAACGGTATAGACCGCATTCCAGATGTAAGCTGCAACAGCGAGTATCAGAATACCAATAAAAATGCCGGAAGAGGAGCCTGCCTGAGCACCACCACCGGAGCCTCCACCGCTTTTGCGACCTCCCCCAAACATGGAATTCAGTTTTTCCTGAAATTTGCGAAAAGCATCGTCCAGGTCCGGTGGTCCTTGCTTATCGCCTTTGTTACCACCGCCCCATGGATCCTGGTTGTTTCCACCCGGCTCGTTCCAGGCCATATATGTCTCCGTAGAGTCAGCATCAGATTGAATTTTGGTTTGAGCATCCCTGTTACTGGGGACAACAGGCGATTAAATCCATTGCCGGTCCATCAGAGGATGTGCATACCATAGTTACCTACAGACCTTGAGAGTCCCAGGTATGACATGACGTCGCAGGATAAATTTCCAGAGCAGTCATCAACTTCCACTTCGCCCTTCACTGCAACACAGGAGCGTAAAAAATGCAATGTATCCGTACCGTCCGGAATCCTGACCAGCCTTTACAGGCACTCAATAAGACGTACCCGGTAAAGATAGTTCCTGAGCCAGATTGTAGAGTTTGGATAGCGAATAGCGCAAGCCGAATTGGTAAAGACCGCAACGGATTTTCTTTACAAACACCAAATCAGAGCTGTTTCGCCCAAATTTCATCCATCTGTCCTGATGAAATATTCTGTCCAGCGAGGAACGCTTTTTATCATCTGCGACCACACTTTTTGACTGCATAAACAGTACATACTGTTACTGGCACAAAGCCAGCAGAGACAACAACAAGAAGGTAATATTGAAGATAAAAGACATCGCACGTATTGACCCGAGCCAATACGCACAAACCGCAAGAGCTTACAGCATGGAATTAAAGCAACTCTCACTCAGACCTTCCTGCTTGGAAAGGCGCTTAAAGTCAGACTTTGGCAGGCGAATATCCAGAACCACATCACCACTATCGGAGTAGGCTTCGGATTGAATAGCGCCAAGCTTATAAAGACGGGCACGGATGCGTCCCTGGGCAGGCTTCAGGGTTAACTGTCCCTGCAGCATATCATCAGAAAGCAACTCTTTGATGGCGTCCTGCAGCAGATCAGCACCCTCTCCGGTCACTGCGGAAACCCAGACCCTCACAGGACGCCCTTCATCATTGCGCTGGATTTTCGGCTCTACCCCCTGTAACAGGTCAATTTTGTTATAGACCTCCAACTGTGGCACTTCATCCGCATTGATCTCTTTCAGTACCGAATGAACCTGATCCATGTTTTCCAGACGCTCCGGATCATGGCTGTCAATAACATGCAGCAGAAGATCAGCCTGACGGGTTTCCTCAAGGGTTGCCCGAAATGCCTCCACCAGCTTATGAGGCAGGTGACGTATGAAACCCACCGTGTCCGCGAGAACCACAGGCCCGATATCCGGCAAATCAATTCGCCGCAGTGTTGGGTCAAGGGTGGCAAACAATTGGTCAGCCGCATAAACCACCGACTCGGTCAAGCGGTTAAACAGTGTCGACTTGCCAGCGTTCGTATAGCCAACCAGTGAAACCTGGGGAACCTCTGCCCGCTGCCTGGAACGTCGCCCCTGCTCCCGCTGCCTGCGCACCTTTTCCAAACGACGGCTAATGCTTTTGATGCGCGCCCTGAGAAGACGACGGTCGGTTTCCAACTGGGTTTCACCCGGTCCTCTCAGGCCGATACCACCCTTTTGTCGTTCAAGGTGAGTCCAGCCGCGAACCAGTCGTGTGCTCATGTGTTGCAACTGAGCCAGCTCAACCTGAAGTTTACCTTCAAAGGTTCTGGCACGCTGGGCAAAAATATCCAGAATCAGTCCGGTACGATCAATAACCCGGCATTTCAGCTCTTTTTCCAGATTACGTTCCTGGCTCGGAGAGAGGGCATGATTAAACAGCACAACATCGACATCGTGCAGGACAACCAGCTGACGGATTTCTTCAACTTTGCCGGGACCGACAAAGAAACGGGGATTGGGATGTTTGCAGCCTGCGGTAATAAATGCGGCAGACTCAACGCCAGCGGAGCGTACCAGCTCCATAAATTCCTGGGGGTCTTCCCGCTCACGCTCATCGTTCAATTCCAGATGAACAAGAACTGCGGTTTCACCACCCTCATGGCGGTCAAAAAACAAATAGATCTCCTAAACAGCCACGAACCGCACGAACTGGGAACCAGCTAACAGAAACCTGAAAACAAGACTGCGCCACATGGCTCATTTTTAAAATAAATATAAACACCTGAAGGCACCTCAGGTGCCTTCCAGATGCATCAACAGAATTACTCATTCTCAGGTTGATCAGTACCCTGCATCGGCAAACGAACCGGACGGCTGGGAACGACAGTTGATACGGCGTGCTTGTAAACCATCTGGCTCACCGTATTCTTGAGAAGAATAACGAACTGATCGAAAGACTCAATCTGCCCCTGAAGCTTAATACCATTAACCAGGTAGATAGAAACCGGCACGCGTTCTTTACGCAGCACATTCAGGTAAGGGTCTTGTAGAGAATGCCCTTTTGACATTTCTGTACTCCTTTTAATTCTCGGGTTTTTGAATAGCCTTGTTTCACTTTGGGGAGGACTATCCGCTGGACCGGCTGTGCCAGTACTCATTGTTCAATATATGTACAGCCTATGAAATGCCGACTCACATTAAGCTAACCCAACACCGCACTCAATAAGTAATACTAGCTACTCCCACCAGTCCTGCCGGAACAATTAGAGGTTCTAAGGTACTACTTTATTAAGCAATAAGTCTAAACAGCCAACGGTTTATGGAAGAAAGTTACATTAACGCCCTCGGCATTCCTCAGGGCTATGCACTTTACCTCATGACTATAAATTATACCGATGTTATTTAAGGGCACCCTCCAAAACTTTCAAGGCATCACCCGGCAGGTTGTTGGAAAACGTATCAAGCCAGTGAATATCAGGCCAGCTTCTGAGCCAGGTTAACTGCCTTTTAGCCAGTTGTCGGGTCGCAATAATACCTCTTTCGACCATCTCATCGTAGCTTAGTTCCCCAGCAAGGTAAGACCAGGCCTGACGATAACCAACAGAACGGACAGAAGGCATGGTAACATTCAGGTCCCCACGCTGATAAAGCCGGGTTGCTTCCTCCAGAAAACCGTTCTCCAGCATCATTCTGAAACGCAGTGCAATGCGTTCATGGAGCACAGAACGGTCTTTTGGAGCCATCGCCAGGCTGACAACGCCATAGGGTAAACGTTGCTCTTTCTGCTCCCTGTGCCATTGAGACAGCGGTTTACCAGTCAGCTCATAAACCTCCAGGGCGCGCTGCAAGCGCTGGGTATCCGAGGGTTTTATTCTCAGTGCCGCTTCCGGATCAACGCCTGAGAGCTGCTGGTGTAAAAATGCCCAACCCCGTGCCCGTGCGCTATCCAGCAGCCGTTGACGAACCCCGGCATCGGCAGCGGGCATGGTCGCCATACCGTCCCTGAGCACCTTAAAGTACATCATCGTACCACCAACCAGCAGAGGTATTCTCCCACGGGCGGTGATATCGGCCATCAACGCCAGGGCATCCCGTCGAAAATCGGCGGCTGAATACGATTCCGCCGGATCAAGAATGTCGATCAGGTGATGAGGCGCTTCCACCAGAACCTCAGGTTCCGGCTTGGCAGTGCCAATATCCATCCCTTTATAAATAAGTGCCGAGTCAACACTGATGATCTCAAAAGGCAGCTCTTTGATGAGCGCTACCGCAAGGTCAGTTTTGCCTGAAGCGGTAGGACCCATCAAAAATACAGCGGGAGGGAGCCGCTTTTCCTCATGCGCGGACATAGGAGAATGTGTACCTGAAAATAATAAAAATGTGATTCTATAGGGAAGGTCTTTTTTTGCAATGCGGGGAGACCAGATATTTCATTTTTCAAAAGCCAGACTGATCTACCTTAGTTGCAAACAGTCCGGGATAATTTTATCGGAAAACAATTGCGCTAATACTTCATTCAGGTCTTTAGAATCAGAAATATCATCCAAGGCTTGTTTTAATTCTACTGCCCCCTGGTTCAAGTTATCGATAAAACTGCCAATTTCACAAGCAGTAAGATGATCAAACAAATTTCTCCAGCCAGGTGCCAATATCAACTCCCCGCCACCTATACAATCAAATCCTGTATAATCACACCCCCCTTCAAACTTATAAACACTACCATCCTTTAATTCGCCAAACATGATCCAGTTTTCTACTTCATTTTCACCCTCCTGATATGAGAAGACTTTGTCAATATCCCTGCACTCAGTTGTGTATTCGACCATACCGGGCTGCGGCGTCCCCCGTGTTTCCCAGGAACCATCATCAACTAAAAAAGAATACCATGCATAATTACCCTCCCAGAGCGAACCGTCAATTTCCACCGGAGTAAACACAATATTTCTCACCTCCTCTCTAGTGCTGGAAAATAAAGGCTTACACTCTGAACTGCTTATTAATGCAGCACCCAATCGGCGAAGGTCATCCAGTCCAAGGTATTGAATTAATCGATCACTGATAACTTGAATATTTAATACCTGAGAATAAATATCTTCTTTCAGTGGTAATTTATTTTTAACTACCCTGGCATCCATTATTTTTGGATTACCGTTTTCTGATGATTCCTCTGTACCCACTTTACTTTGGTCTGTGGTACTCGTACTAGATAACGTGTTTAATGTACTAGCCAATAATGCAGGATCCATACCCCACCCTCTTCACAATTTTTTTTCACCTGAAATTGCATAGAAAAAGTGTCCAAGTTAATCCAGCGATTGACGGTTGGCTGAAACACCAACGCAATACCCGATCCGTATCTGAACCAGGGAGAAAACGGTACAGGGCAATCTCATGTTTTAATTCATGACTCATAGGCAGATAATCGACACTCCATGATGGTAGAAAATTGAAAATTTGCCAGAAATCTTTCTGACAATGCTGCCGCTTTGTTCATTTATTGAGATTTATCGGCTACGCGATAAGAGCCCCTTATTTGCTCATTGTAATGCACTGTCGTACATTACAAACTCTGAACTCAAGCTCTTAAGGCAAGCCGAAAAAATTTATACAACAAAAACAATTAAAAAAAGGCAACACAATGAAGACCATTACCAAACTCAATCGAGTTGGCTATGCCATGGGGGACCTGGGCAACACACTGACCTTCGGTATGATGTCCACTTTCTTGCTGGCTTATTATACGGATGTACTGGGTATTACTGCCGCTGCAGCGGGGACGCTGTTTCTCGTTGCCAGAATCTGGGATGCGGTGAATGACCCGATCATGGGTGCTATCTGTGACAAACTCTTCACCCGCAAGCATACCGGGGACAAGTTTCGCGGCTTTCTGGTAAAAGGCAGCTGGCCTGTTGCGGTGGCAGCCATTTTTGTGTTTTGGGCACCACAGGGCCTGAGTGACTCACAAAAACTGATTTGGGCATACGCCACCTACATTGTCTGGGGCATGGCATATACCTTTATCAATATTCCCTACGGTTCACTGGCGACGGTGATGACCAATGATAAAGGTGAGCGGGCCTCTCTTTCCGCTGCCAGAGGCGTCGGTAGCATGGCTGGCAATGTCGTAGGCAACATTGCCGTACCACTTTTCCTGTCGATTTTCGCCGATGACTTTGCCAAAGGTTATTTGTACTCTGCTGTCTTCGTCAGCATTTTTGCCATGATCGCCTATCTTATATCCTACCGGTGTACTGCTGAATATATACGACACGAGCCTTCAACCGAAAACATTAACATTTTTCAGGGTATCACCTCTCTGCGGAAAAATTCATTATTTCTCTGTGTGAGTATATCTTCCGCATTTATGCTGGCGGCATTTATGGCCCAGAGTGCCATTACCTACTATTTCCTGACTGAGAACCTGGATGGCCAACTGTGGTTCATATCCTTAAGCTCAGCGGTCAGCGTTCTTGCTATCCTTATCATTTCATCGTTTATCGGAAAGCTCGCCTTAAAGTTCGGTACCCGAAAAATTATGATTACCGGATTTCTGTTAGCCGGTATTACAGCGACCGTTTGCTTTTTACTGCCTGACTCAATTTATGTCATGTTCCTGTGGCTCTTTGTGGGCATTCCACTGATGCTGCTTCCTAATTTGCTGGTCTGGGCAAATGTATCTGACAGTATTGACTACAACTCTTACTTAACTGGTCAGCGTCAGGAAGGCGTTATCTATTCCAGCTATTCATTTGCCCGTAAGATGGGGCAGGCACTGGCAGGTTTCATCGCGGGTACGGGGTTATCTTTTATTGGCTATCAGGCAGAACAGGAAACACAGCCAGCCTCAGTATTGCTCGGCATCGATGCACTAATGTTCCTCTTGCCTGCTGTGGCACTGTTTAAGTAGTTGGCCAAATGGAATCGTATATTTCTGGCTAAGTGGGCAGTTGCTATGCAAGGCGCAACGTAGGGAGCATAGCCGTAGCTATGTGACCGGAGTTGCAACGCCGCAGAGTGACTGACAACTTAGTCAGAAATATATGATTTCATTTGGTTAACTACTTATATGTGCGCTTATCTACTTTGTAATGTGGGATGAATCCAAGATCAAATCAGCCAGTGAAAGTGACGCAGACTTGAGCGGACAGCCCGCCTGATGTCTGGAACAGTTCAACTTCAAAATCCTTTGAAGTTGAACTGACAAGGATTCGACTTTAGTGTTTGAAATTTTTCAAGTTAATAAGCCAAAGACATCTTATTCAATTTGAAATCAGCTTTTTGTCGCCCTGACACTGGACTAATGGCTGCAGACAATGACCATGTGTAAATCCTTTTTATTCTTTCACCCCTAACTGCTCGTTAGTGACGTTTACCTCGGGTTGGGACAAATTAACCACCAAAGTATCGTAATTTTCCTCGGGTCCGGGCGAATCATCCACCAAAGACTTGTACTTTTCCTCGGGATTGGGCGATTTAGCCACCAAAGGCTGGTAATTTTCCCCGGGTTCGGGCGAATCACCCACCAAAGACTCGTGATTTTCCCCGGGTTCGGGCGCATCACCCCCAAAAGACTCGAAAGGGACAGCCCCTTCGGCCTCAGCTTCATACCTCCCCACAAAATATACGTCCGAATTTGGACCCGATTCTGACATATCGTTCCGATCTGGTTGTTTAGCCACAACACCTTGATCGGCTTTAGGCAGTAATGGCTTTGTCAAGCCTGCCGGGTCATCTTCCGATGGTTTTGGGCAGCAAGCCGCCACTACACACGCTTTGACCAATCTATAACTAAAATTAAGGCAGTTTTGACACTGATCAGGTTGGGCATCATTATCACTTGCTGCTTTCCATGCATTCGAGAAGAAATCTACTATTTTGGAACTATCATCAAAGCGCATATAAACCTCCTGAATCCCGTCAAACAGGGATTGATATTATTATTCGTACTTATATAAGACCTCTTATTTATGAAAAGATTCCATAAAATGTATTCATTTATCTTTTTCGGGTTAAAATGGGTGAAAAATAGCACCTTGTTAACGGTACTAAAGTACAATTAATCTATTTGTCACACATGACTAATCCAGTACATCATTTCGATGAGTTTGATGTGTACAATCTCCGCTCAGGACGAACGGAGCTTGGGAGGCATTGATAGAAAGAACCCATCAATTGCATTGAAACCATGCACTATGTCGCCGCTGTTTTCTTTCTCGGAATACCCAGGCGCTGGCGCCGCTCCCAGAGTGTTTTTCTACTGATACCCAGTTTCTGTGCAAGATCGGTTTCGGTCATCTGATCCTGGTGCTCAAGAACAAAACGCTGGAAGTAGTCTTCCAGAGTCAGGCCATCCTGAAGTTCTTCGGCATCCTGACGAAACAGGGTCTGCTTCACACGAACGTCAATATCCAGGTTTTCCGGGGTGATGATATTGTCTTCAGAAAGAATGACACCCCGTTCGATGGCATGCTCCATTTCGCGAACATTCCCGGGCCACTGATACTGGGAAATGGCAGCCATGGTTTCGGGAGCCATTGAGAAGACGTCCAGCCCCATTTTGCCACAGGTTTTGGCCAGCAGTTTTTCCGCCAGCATCAGGATATCACTGCCTCTCTCCCTGAGTGGCGGAATGCGCAGTTCCACCACTTTCAGTCGATAGTAGAGGTCTTCACGAAACTCATTCTGTGCAGAGAGCTGACGGAGATTCCGGTGAGTAGCGGCAATCAGTCGCACATTAACCGACTGGGACTGTACTGAACCGACACGACGAATTTCACCTTCCTGAAGCACTCGAAGTAGCCTGGCCTGGGCTTCCAGTGGCAGCTCACCAATTTCATCAAGAAACAGTGTGCCACCATTGGCCGCTTCGATCAGGCCGGTTCTAGCGGCGGTAGCCCCGGTAAATGCCCCTTTTTCATGGCCAAACAGTTCTGATTCAATCAGTGTTTCCGGAATGGCGGCACAGTTAACAGAAATCATCGGGCCATTGATGCGTTTACTGTTTTCATGGATGGCCCTGGCAACCAGCTCTTTACCGGTGCCTGATTCACCCTGAATCAATACCGTGGCATCGGTTGGGGCCACCTTCTGTATTTGCCGGAACAATAGCTGCATGGCATCACACTGTCCCAGAATGCCATTAAAGCCATCGCCGGAGCAGATCGCTTCATTGTTGCCCTGTTCCGCATCGCTGCCAGGACTCTGAGCTGCCTGCTTTTCAATAGCTTCGGCCACGCGCTGAATCATCTCTGCATGATCAAAGGGCTTGGCAATATAATCCACGGCCCCCTGCTTCATGGTCGAGACTGCCGAGTTCAGGCTGGCATAGCTGGTCATGATCAGTACCGGGATGCCATTGGCCAGGTTGATCATTTCCGTACCGGGCTTACCGGGAAGCCTCAAATCGCTGATGATCAGTGAAAAAGACTGTTGTTTCAGGCAGTCTTGCGCTTCGTGAACAGAGCCTGCCTCGGTAATACAATATCCCTGTCGTTCAAGCAGACGACGCAGCGACGACCTGATAATTTCTTCGTCCTCGACAATCAGTATCTGGTCCTGACTCATGCCATGTCCCCCTGAAATTCCAACGGCTGCTCCCCTGTGTCTACCGTCCTCACTGAGTCAGACTCGTAGCGTGGAAGCGAAATGATAAAGCAGGTCCCCCGCCCTGTGAGTGGATCCAAAGGGCTCACCACCTGAATACTGCCAAAATGTTCTTCGATAATATTCCAGGTGAGAGCCAGACCCAGGCCCGTTCCCTTACCCGCTTCTTTGGTGGTGAAAAATGGCTCAAACAGCCTTTCCTGAATGGCTTTGGGAATGCCATGCCCCTGGTCTTCAAAACGAAGGGTGACCGTGTGCTGGTTGGCTGTGCTGCTAACGGAAACAACACTCTCCGCCGTGCCAGTGCCTTCCTCTGAGGCATCGGCGGCATTTTTCAGCAGATTGATAAACACCTGTTGTAATTTTTGGCTGTTACCGCTGACGCAGAGACCATCGATGCACAGATTACGGAATACGATATTGCTGTTCTTATGGCTCAATTGCAACAGACTGATGGCTTCCTGAATGGTGCTGAACACTTCTACGGGTTCGGCTACCGATGGAGAATCACTGTTTTGCTCTCCCCCTTTCTGACCAGAGTGAGCATAAGACACCAGTGTTTGCACAATGCGGCTGACTCTTTGGGTTTGTTCCAGTATTTGCCGGGCACTCTGTTGTATATCCGGGTCCGATGATAGTGCGCTCATTTCCTGGGCAAGGCAGTCTATACCGGTAATCGGGTTGCCAATTTCATGGGCAACACCGGCGGCCAGCTGCCCGATAGACGCCAGTCGTTCACTGTGAAAGAGCTGTTCTTCCAGCATTTGGGTTTCTGTCTGGTCCTCCAGCAACATGACCTGATTACCACCGGTACCGGAAACCGGTGCCTGAACTGCGGCTTTGTGCAGGCTGAAATAGCGGGTGCTGCCTTCCATTTCAACACAGTGCTTGTTCAGGTGATTGTCGGGGAGTTGCATAAAATCATTGAGGACCTGGTTCCAGGGAGCAGGAATGGTCTTCAGGGGCATCCCCAGAACAGCATCAGCGGGAATGCCGGTCAATTCTGCCATTGCCTGATTCCAGAGCATCACTTCGCCGGTGTTGTTCGATGGCAGCGATTCCGGGTGATCAACCGACGTGCTCTCCATGGCAGCATCAATGGAGCAGACGGCCATGGGCAGGCTGTTCAATGTGTCCCGGTGATAACGTCTCAGGCTATCAAGCTCACCGGCCAGACCGGTCAGCTTTGAGTGATACGCTTCCAGACGGGATTCCATAAAATGGATATCTTTGGGGACGTAATCATTATCAATATCCAGTGGCAAAAAGGAGTCAACGATGTCATGGGCAATGGTGGGTCCCATAAGCCCGGACAGATTATTCTCAATACGCTCCCTGAGTCGTCTCAGGGAGTGCGGACGGTTGTCGTCCGGTCTCATATTGAGATCGGTCAGGGCTTTATTGATTTCCGTCTGCGCCGCTACCGGCCCCAGAGGGGCACTGAGCATCTCCTGAAATTCGTAGGAAGAGCGGGCCTTGGGGATTTTGTAGGGCTGCTGACGTACTTCACGAACCAGGCAGGCGGCCGCTGCACTGCGCTCTTCATCAGGCATCCTGGTAAAGCTGGAGACCAGGTAAAACACCAGCACATTCACCACCAGTGATGAGACGGCAGCAATATACCAGCCGTCGTTAGTGATGGTGCCAAAGTTGACGCTGCGGATTGGGAAAATCTCAAGTCCCATGGTTAAAGGCAGCATCAGGGTAAAGAACCAGACTGCGGTTCCAGAGAGAATCCCGAGAATCAGCCCCTTATGGTTTGCCCTGCCCCAATAGAGCGTAGAAAGAGTACCGGGCAACAGTTGCAAGGCTCCCACATAGGCGACGATGCTCAGGCTGTACATGTCCACCTCGTTATGCAGCAGCCGGTAAAACCCATAACAGGCGAGGATCAGGGTGGCGATAATCAGACGTTTTACATTGGTCAGCCAGCGGTAGATATTCATCTGGGCCTGGGCCGGCTCTCCGGACTGATAAAGGGTCTGATAAAGCGGCAGGATGACGTGGTTCAGCAACATGGAAGACAGTGACAGTGAGGTCACCATAAACAGGCCACTGGCCGCAGAAAGCCCACCTATATAGGCGATGATAGTCAACCATTGACTATCCACGGCATGACCAATAGCCAGTGGAAAGTACTCGGGCGGATAAGGGCTCCCGATTTTGAGACCCGCCCAGAGAATCAGAGGGGTGGAAATACTCAACAGTAATAAAAAGAATGGCAGGCCCCAGCTGGCAGTGAATAACATTTTTATGTCGCGGTTTTCGGCAAAGGTCATGTGAAACATGTGTGGCATAACCACAGCAGAGGCAAAAAACATCAACAGCGTTGTTCGCCAGGGGCCATCTTCCAGATGAGAGTTCATCCCGATGATGACCTCAGAGTTGGCTTCAAGCCAGTGGTTTAATCCGGAAAAACCACCAAACACTTCGACGATGACGACGCCGCCCAGCAGCGCCATAATCAGCAGCTTCAGCAGCGACTCAAAAGCAATCGCCACCACCAGACCATCATGCTGGTGGCGGCTGGCCAAGTGTCGGGTACCAAACATCATGGTCAGTAACGTGACCATAATACAAAAACCGAAGGCCAGCATTTCCGGGGAGGTGTCATCGCTCAGCAGATAAACACCGTCTGCCACGGCCTGTATCTGCAGGGCCAGCAGGGGAAAAGTAATAAACAGCAGCAGCAGTGTACTTAGCGTACCCGCCACGGGGCTTCGGAAACGGAAGGCCAGCACATCGGCCAGAGAACTGAGTTGATAGGTGGAGGTTATTCTTAATATTGGCACCAGCAGGACAGGCGCTAATAAAAATGCACCGCTCAGGCCAAAGTAAAAACCGAGAAAAACATAACCATCGTCGTGGGCAACCCCGATACTGCCATAGTAGGCCCAGCTACTGGCATAGATACCCAGGGACAGAACATAGGTTGCCGGGTGATGAACCACTCTGCGCGGGATGATGCCTCGATCCGTCGCCCAGCCGCAGAGAAAAAGAACCGCCAGATAGGCAACACTGGCCAGAACGATATACTCCAGTTCAAAGCTCATCGCTGTTACCCCTGATCTGAAGGGTAAAGCCCGCGACAATCAGGATGAACCAGAGTATCCAGGGCTGATACCACTGTTCACCAAACGTAATCCACCAGCCCATGATGGCTGGAGAAAAAAGGTAAATACCGATCACCAGAAGCAGAACCAGGCGGTAGATATACATATTACGTCTGTGCAGTTTTGCCGTTGGACGGACATGGTAATGGTTATATCGGTAAACCGCAAAAGATTACTTTTATTAAATATTTTTACTGTTTTTCTTTGATTATTGCAGTGGAAATAAGTTCACTTTCAACGTTGGAGTAAGATTGAGGCTAATGTCTGGCTTTTCCGGTGATTACCTTTCTATCCGTTTTTTGCCCGTTGTTCGTCGGGGAGGCGGTAATCACGCGACGAAAGGTCAAGTTGATCCTCGGCTCTACTGGTCTTGCTGTTTTTGTCAGGCAGTGCTGCCAGTATTTTTGGGTAGTTCCGGCCATTAACAACAGGGAGCCTGAGGTCAGGTCAAAAGTGTAAGGCTGGATGTCTTTTCGGTATTTGTGGCGCAGCCGGAATCGTCGTGTCGCGCCCAGATTGAATGAGGCAATCACCGGGTTTTCGCCTAATTCCGGCTCATCGTCACTGTGCCAGCCATTGCTGTCCTGTCCACTGCGATAAAGGTTGATTAATACCGAGTTAAAGTGATGGCAACAGATTGTTTCGACCCGTTGTTTAATGGCGGTTACGGTCTGACTCCATGGCTGTGGAGAAAGCGCCAGACCTGAATACTGATAGTGTGCACCAGGATCCCCCATCCAAACCTGGAGTCTGGGCACCGGCAGGGTTTTACCGTAAATGGTTATCTGATCCTGCTGCCAGGGCAGTGTGGAGTGCAGCTCTGAGTACAACTGCCAGCCTGTGGGTTCGGGGATGATCTGCGGCCATAAAAGCAGGCGGGCATCGGCAGGGGTGTATATTTCCGGAGGTGTTGTAACGGCGCTGAATGTATTCAATGTTCGGGCTCCTGACAACTTACTTGATGAGCACCAGTGATCGTCTCAGGTCTGCCGGTGTAAGAGGGTTTGTGCCAACAGAGCCTGAGACTTTTGCAGGTTTACAGTCCAGGCGCATCGTAAGTGACCCAGTAAATCATTTCACCGGGGCAATCGCTACCCAGAACATCGACCATAATATTATCAATTTTTAATTTGCCTATCTGTTCCAGCCACTGGTCATCATCCAGCTTTTGTTCCAGTAACCAGCTGGGTACGGATTGGCTGTCCGAGTTGTACCATGCCACCGGGAAACGCATGCCTTTGGGGAGGCGGCTGCGTTTTACACTTAATGAGGCATCACAACGAACCACCAGGCTGTCCGCCACCTGCTGACGTTTACGGAGATATTTACTGGACTCTTTGGCAAATTTTTCTACGTAGGGACTCAACAGCTCTTCCTGTCGGCTTTCCAGACAGTAGTCGTAGGCGCGGCTGACTTTACTGTTCTCAAAGCCCATGATGCCACAGGCTTCGGTTACGCGGCTTTTTACATCCTGGCTGAGTTCTGTATACCAGGGGGCATTGGGTCCGAGCACCCTTTGAGCTTCCAGTGTGGCAACAAAGATCAGGTTTTCATCCGGTGTAAAGCAGGATGATACACCTTGTGTGTGAATGGGGGACTTCATCGTTATAGACGGTTCTTGACGTATAAGCTGTTCCCGGGTCCGTCTCGCGGCATCACAGAAGTCAGGGTTCTCTGCCGCAGACCTGCTGGAAGTATCGCTCAAAGAGGAAAAAGTCAGGGTATTTGCCGTCAGGTTTACGGCGAAGAATGAAAGAGCAGCAACCAGAGCTGTTTTAAAGACTATCGACATATTCGCTCCTTGAACACATCTTTTTGTTGTGGCCCATTCCCAGGTGGCTGAAAGCCTCTGGATAGGATTTATTCAACCATATATAACATGTTCGACAGGATAGCGGTAGGTTTGCCCTGGGGCTGTTGACGTTTCGTTGCCAGTCTTTCGGGTATATGGCGACTTCCTGGCTCAGACTGCCCGTTTCGCTGGAATTGCCACGAAACGTCAGCGGTCGTCCAGAGAGTTCTGTAAAATCTCTTTTTTTCCCGCCATGTTGCTCATGGTCCAGTTTTTTATTCCCCAGGACAGGATCTCTTCAACAGAGTTCATCAACAGGTCTGGCTCTGGTTTCAGGCCAAATGCCATCAATGCCTTGATCATCAGTGGACGGGGGTTGTCCAATGGTATGGCGGGCGCATGGTTTTGCTTGCTGAGTTTATTTCCGGGGTTCCGGGTAATCACCGGAACATGGGCATAGACCGGGTGCGGACACTGTAACTGGCTTTGCAGATAAAGCTGTCTCGGGGTGGAATCCAGAATGTCTACTCCCCTGACAATATGGGTAACCCCCTGAAAGTGATCATCAACGCAAACGGCCAGTTGGTAGGCGTATAGCCCATCCTTGCGCTTGAGAATAAAATCACCAAGGGCGCTTAAATCAAACCGCTGATCGCCCTGAATACGATCCTGAAATTGCATGATATCGTCATGGCACAACAGCCTGAGGCTATGGGGCTGGTTTGGGATTCCACGGTGATTGCGACAGTAACCGGGGTACACACCGTTCAAACCGGCCAGTTTTTTGCGGGTGCAGGTACATGGGTAAAGTCTCTCGGTACGGAGCAGAGTGTCCAGGGCCTGGTCATAGGCTTCGCTGCGATCACTCTGAAACAGCACGCTGTCATCCCAATGCAGGCCATAAACGTCCAGCGCCTTGAGAATCAGGTCGGCCGCTTTGGGCTGTTCTCTTGGCGGGTCAATGTCTTCCATGCGCACGAGCCATTTTCCCTGATGGACCTGAGCATCCAGATAACTGGCCAGTGCCGCAACCAGAGAGCCAAAGTGCAGAGGGCCAGAAGGAGACGGCGCAAATCGTCCAACGTAGGAGGGGGTGCTCAGTGTGTCGCCCATAGGAAGTGATGATCAATCAGGCAAGTGGTCTTGAGTGAGTGCCGTCAGGATTTGTTCCGGAATAACTTCATCATTTTACGCAGTCGGGGAAAAGGTCGCTGACTGCTGACCGCCACCCGCTGTCCGCAAAAGCACAAAAGGTTCCGGCTTTTCGGGTAGCGTCTGTAGAAATGTCGAAGTGATTTCAGGACAGTTCCTTAACTATAAAGAACCGGTCGACAATGAATCAGCCCATTGCACTAACGTACCACAGCCTGATTCATCATCCGGGTACATCAGTTACCCAGCTGTCTTTCCTTGATCTCGGCCAGTGTCTTACAGTCGATACACAACGTAGCAGTGGGGCGGGCTTCCAGGCGACGAATGCCGATTTCTACGCCACAGCTGTCGCAGAAACCGTAATCGTCTTCTTCGATCCGGGACAGCGTATCGTTGATTTTCTTGATCAGCTTACGCTCACGGTCACGGGTTCTCAGTTCAAGGCTGAACTCTTCTTCCTGACTGGCGCGGTCTGCCGGATCAGGGAAGTTCGCGGCCTCATCCTGCATATGATTCACTGTACGATCCACTTCTTCCATCAGCTCCTGCTTCCAGTCTTGCAGGATCCTGGTGAAGTGAGCGATCTGTTGCTCGTTCATGTATTCTTCCCCATCCTTTTCCTGGTAGGGGGTATACGATTTGAGCAGATTGCCTGTATCCGCGTTTTTCTGTGCTGACATGATTACAGCCTCACCACCTTCTATTCATGAGCCAGGGGATCTCTCAAATGAGCAAGAATCCTGGATCTCTCCATTTAGAGGCGCTCGCGTTCTGCCTTGAAAGCAGCCTCTGCGATCCCTCTGTTACTGCCGGAAAACCGGCTCCCTGAAAGCCAAGGTCAACACCACGGGTGCCTGGCGAGAACAAAAACTCCTGGCACTTGCCTCTTGCCTTCCTTAAAGAAGCGGAGAAACTACCAAAACCCATGGCAAGACGCCATAAAAAAATGTCATCCGCTTTCTGACATTGACCAAAACCTGCACTCAGGTCAACTGATAATATTCTCCGAATCTGCTGCCCAATGGATTCAGAGAGCCTGTCAGTCCTGTAGGGTCAGGTATGATGAATCGGCATCTTAGGATTCTATTTTAGAATTTCAATAAGTAAATTAATGAAATTAAGTAATGAGCGCCCCTGATGAAATATGACAATCGCCTGTCTGAGGCCCGCCTGCTAAAAAGATACAAACGGTTCATGGCCGATGTTGAGCTGGCTGATGGCTCACAGATTACCCTGCATTGCCCGAATACCGGCTCCATGAAAAACTGCCTCTACCCGGGGTATCGGGTATGGTATTCCGACTCTGGAAATCCCCGGCGTAAATACCCCTGTACCTGGGAACAGGCGGAAATTCCGGTGGCGTTTAACGGCGAAGAACGCCTCACTCTGGCAGGGCTGAATACCGGACGAGCCAATGCCCTGGTTGAGGAGCTTCTGCGTTCTGGCCAGGTGTCAGAACTGTCCGGCTACCAGAGTGTCCGCCGTGAAGTTCGTTATGGTGAAGAAAAGAGCCGCATTGATCTGCTGCTGCAACAGGAGGGCCTGCCCGACTGTTATGTGGAAGTCAAAAGTGTCACGCTGGCAATGGGGAATGGCCTCGGCCTGTTCCCGGATGCCGTCACCAGCCGGGGCACCAAACATCTGCGGGAACTCACCCAGATGGTTGCTGATGGCCATCGATCCGTGTTGTTTTTCTGCGTTCAGCATACCGGTATTGACCATGTGGCGGCGGCACAGGCGATTGACCCGGTTTATGCAGAAGAACTGCAAAAGGCGGTTGCCGCTGGCGTAGAAGTGATGGCCTGGGGGGCAGACATGTCGCCGGATAACATTACCCTGGTCAGGCAGTTGCCGGTTGGATAACAAACATAATGCCCTGGTTCTGTTCGGTGCCCTACGGCCCCCGTGAGAACGAAGATGTGAGTTGTAGCACCGGACAATATGAATCATGGTACTGGAATTTTTGTCGCTGCCTTTTAGCTGTGGAGGCGTTCAGGAAAACGGCAGGAATCGGAGATATGGCACACCTATGGCCTGCCAGGGCAGCTCCGGCTCGCTCTACCGTGACAGCGGCAGGTAGATGTACTGCGTTACCGAATAAGGCAGCGGCAGCGAATTGACCGCCTGCTTCATTGGCCGCTTGTTGCGATCCAGGTGTTTGATCAGTCGGCCCCGGATGCTGCTCCGGCAGCGGGATTTGAGAGACGGAAAACGAGGGGCAGAAATGAAATTCTGGATGAGGTTTTTGGTAGCTGGTCCTGCATATTGCCAGGCGGCCTGTCCATTCTGCTCCTTGAGGTTCGGGTCAGCCCCGTTGACCAGAAGGGTCTCAACAATAGCATCGCGAGCATCGCAATAATAGCCACTGACTGCCAGGTGCAGCGGGGTGTTCTTGTGTCTTCCTGGGATGTTCGGGTCAGCTCCGCTGGCCAGCAGGGTCTCGACAATAGCAAGGTGACCATTGGCCGCTGCCCAGTGCAGCGGAGTGTAGAGATCGTGGTTGCCACCTCCAAGAATATTCGGATCAGCCCCTTTGGCCAGTGCCATCTCAACTTGATCCTTCCATCCATGATCCGAAAATTTCAGTAACAGGCAGTTCCAGTCCAGCTGATGGGTTGTTAGGGGTAACAGGATTTTAAATACATCAAGACGACCAAAAGTAACTGCGCATTGCAAGGCTGTCAACTCACCCATGCGCTTGAGGTTCGGGTCAGCCCCAGAGGCCAGCAGGGTCTCGACAATAGCATGGTGACCAGCGGCAGCTGCATCGTGCAACGGGGTAGCATTGCTATATCTGAGAATGTTCGGCTTAGCTCCGCTGGCCAGCAGGATCTTGACAATAGCAAGGCGACCATTGGCAGCTGCATCGTGCAGCGGAGTGTAGTTGTCAACTCCGGGCATGTTCGGGTCAGCCCCTTTGGCCAGTGCCATCTTAACTTGATCCTCCCATCCATGACGGGAAAATTTCTGTAACAGGCTGTTCCAGTCCAGCTGATGGGTTACAGGTAACAGGGTTTTGTATACATCGAGATGACCAGCGTCAACTGCAGATTGCAAGGCTGTCAACCCACTCATGCGCTTGAGGTTCGGGTCAGCCCCATAGGCCAGCAGGATCTTGACAATAGCATGGTGACCAAAGTGAGCTGCATGGTGCAGCGGGGTGTAACTGAAATATCCGAGAATGTTCGGATTAGCCCCTGAGTCCAGAAGGGTTTCGACCTTGGCAAGGTCACCATCAGCAGCTGCTTCAGCCAGAGTGTTCATAATGTGACGTACTCCCTCAATAGAAATTCAGATTTGATCCGTCGATAGGTTACCTTCCTGACCCTTGCTATTCGGGTGCTGCGTCCATTTTAGACAGGATTTGCCGGTTTGCTGTCTGACCATGGTAATACAGTTATCCACAGGACAGGTGAACTGGCAGGGTTTACCCACAACACAGGCCTGCCTGATCACATCAAACTGGCTGCTGGTGCCATCAGGAAAACGACAAAAACCGGGGATATGATGCACCCAGAAGGCTGCACGAGAATAGCGCCCATCCAAGCGACCCCGTCGCGGGGACGGCAGAAAATTAAGGGTAAAAATTCGGTTTTGTGAGGTGAATATCCTAAGGCACAAGTAGCGGGACTATTTGCCGAACAAAAGCGGATTTTTAGACCAATTTATTGCAACCGCACGACTGCATGGATGCAGGAGCCAGAGCAACGCAGGAGCAGTTGCCGTGTAGGGCATCCGGACAGCCTCCCGGAGCAGCTCCGGCTCGCCCTACAGTGACAGCAGGCGATCGACATACTGCATTGTTGGAGGATTAAGCGGCAGAAACCTGACCGCCTCCTTCATTGGTAATCCGTTGTCGGGCAGACACTTGACCAGCCGCCCCCGGATGCTGGCCCGGCAGTAGAATTGGAGAGAGTGAGGTTCAGCCATGAAATTCTGGATTGTTTCTTTTATGGCTTCTGTCATTGCACATTGACAGGCTGTCCGTCCATTCCAGTCTTTGAATTTCGGGTCAGCCCCGTTCACCAGCAGAGTCTTGACAATATCATGGTGACCGTCCTCAGCGGCCCTGTGCAGCAGGGTTTTGTGGTAAAAATCGGGAATATTCGGGTCAGCCCCGTTGACCAGTGCAACCTCAACTTGATCTTTCCATCCTTCATAGACAAGTTTCGGTAACAGGCTGTTCCAGTCCGGCTGATGGGTTACAGGTAACAGGGTTCTGTATACATCCGGGTAATCACTGTTAAGTCCAGATGTCAAGGCTTTCCGTCCAGTCCCGTCCTTTAGGTTCGGGTCAGCCCCTCTGTCCAGCAGGGTCTTGACCATAGGATGATGACCAATGGCCGCTGCCCGATGCAGCGGGGTGTATTGACCACTATCGGGAATATTTGGATTAGACCCGTTGTCCAGCAGGGTCTCAACAATAGCATGGTGGCCAGCCGTAGTTGCTCCTCCCAAAGGTGTATCACCATCACTGTCCTGGATATTCGGGTTAGCCCCCCTGGCCAGTGCCGCCTCAACTTGATCCTTCCACCCTGAACGGGAAAATACCTGTAGCAGGCTGTTCCAATCCGGCTGATGAGTTTTAGGTAGCAGTTTATCGTACACATCGCGATGACGGTTACTCGCTGCACATTGCAAAGGTGTCCATCCATTGACGTCCTTGAGGTCCGCGTCAGCCCCAATGGCCAGCAGGGGCTCGACCATAGCATGGTGACCTTCGAGAGCGGCAAAATGCAAGGCTGTCCTTCCACTAATGTCCTTGAGGTTTGGGTCAGCCCCGTAGGTCAGCAGGGTCTTGGCAATAACATGGTGACCAGCGTTAACTGCCCGGTGCAGCGGGGTTTCATTGTTATTTCCGGGAATATCCGGGTCAGCCCCCTTGTCCAGCAGGGTCTTGACCATGGCATAGTCACCACAGACAACTGCATATTCCAGTGAATTCATGACATACTCCGGCACTGAAAAATCAGGTTTGCTCCGTCGATAGGTTACCTTCCTGACCCCGGTTATTCGGATGCTGCGTCCAGTTCAGGTAAGGTTTGCCGGTTTGCTGCCTGACCATGGATATACAGTTATCCACCGGACAGGTGATCTGGCAGAGGTTACACCCCACGCAAGCCTCCTCGATCACCTCATACCGGTGCCGGGTTGAATTTTTTACCGGTGTCATGGCGATGGCCTGGTGGGCAGCATCTTCACAGGCGGCATAGCATCGGCCGCATTGGATACAGCTGTCCTGATCAATGTGGGCAATGGTCTTGTAATTCAGGTCCAGGTATTTCCAGTCGGTCAGATTGGGGATGGCAGCGCCTTGAAAGCTGTCCAGGGTCGGATAGTGTTTGCGGTCCATCCACCGGGACAGGCCATCAATCATATCCTGTACAATTTTAAAACCGTTCAGCATGGCGGCGGTACAAACCTGAACGGTGCCCGCCCCTAACGCCATAAATTCGGCTGCGTCCCGCCAGGTACTGATACCGCCAATGGCCGAGATGGGCAGTCCGGCGGTGTCCGGGCTGCGGGCAATCTGCCCGACCATATTCAGGGCGATGGGTTTCACCGCTTCGCCACAATAACCGCCACTGGTGAACTTATCGTTGACGGCGTGGTATCCCACCATCCGGTCCAGATCAATACCGGTAATGGAGTTGATGGTATTGATTAGCGATACGGCATCGGCACCACCGGCCTGAGCCGCTTCAGCAGCCACCACGATATTAGTGATATTGGGGGTGAGTTTAACGACAACGGGCAGGTTGCTGTGTTGCTTGCACCAGCGGGTAACCATTTCAATATAGTCCGGCACCTGACCGACCGCTGAGCCCATTCCCCGTTCCGGCATGCCGTGGGGACAGCCGAAATTCAGTTCAACACCATCGCACCCGGTCTCCTCTACCTGGCTGAGGATGGCCTGCCAGCTTTCTTCTTTGCAGGGTACCATCAGCGAGACCAGCAGTGCCCGGTCTGGCCAGTCTTTTTTGGTTTGGCGTATCTCGTCCAGATTCACTTGCAGCGGGCGGTCGGTGATCAGTTCAATATTGTTAAACCCGATCACGTCACCACGGGTATTCCTGTGGCAGGAATAACGGGAACAGACATTGACCGGTGCCGGGTCTTCACCCAGGGTTTTCCAGACTGCACCGCCCCAGCCAGCCTCAAATGCCCGATAGACATTGTAGGCTTTGTCCGTCGGTGGCGCAGAAGCCAGCCAGAACGGGTTGGGGGAGCGAATACCGAGGAAATTACTGGTTAAATCAGCCATTATCTTTCCCTCCGTTGCAGGTATTGATCAATGGCCCGGGCCGCCCGTTTTCCATGCTCAACCGCATGGACAGTCAGGTCTTCACCTTTATCAATGCAGTCACCACCGGCCCAGACGTTAACCAGTGACGTACGAAAGTGGTCGTTCGTTACTATGCGGTTGCCTTTTATCGCAGGGCTGTCACTGGTATTGGCAAAGGCATCCACCAGCAAATGCTGGCCAATGGCTTTGTAGAGTGTGTCTACCGGCAAGGTGGTCAGCTCTCCCGTGCCCTGTAATTGGCCGCTGGTATCCAGCACGGTTTTTTCCAGCTGGATGGCGGTGATGCAGCCATCTTCTGTCTGCAGGGCTGAAGGCTGAACCCAGGTGAGGATGCGAACACCATTGTCCCGGGCAAACGCCTGTTCATGACCGGTGGCTGACATCTGTTCAGGGCCACGACGATAGGCAATGGTGACATCCTCTGCGCCCAGCCGTTTGCATTGGCAGGCAATATCAATAGCGGTGTTGCCCCCGCCAATAACCACTATACGTCGGCCAACAGGCAATTGGCTCAGATCATGGCACTGACGAAGGGAGGATATGGCCGGGAGAGCATCCTCAACGCCTTCTGCTGCTTCACCCGGAAGGCCTAATAAGTGGCAACCGCCCAACCCGAGCCCGAGAAACACCCCGTCAAACTGTGCTCGCAATTGATCCAGGCTGAGATTCTGACCAAGCCGACAGCCATACTCCGGACAGATACCGCCAATTTCCAAAATGAAGTCCACTTCCTGGCGGGCATAGCTATCCACCAGTTTGTAGTAGGCGATGCCGAACTCATTGAGGCCTCCGGGCTTCTCCCGGGCATCAAACAGGGTAATGGTGTGACCTTGTCTGGCCAAGGCATGTGCACAGGACAGTCCTGCCGGGCCGGCACCCACAACGGCGATGGTTTTTCCTGTTTCCGGCAGACGGGTAAATGGATGGTCAGCTGACTGGCGGTTATCGATGGCATAACGCTGCAGCAGGCCGATTTTCACCGGCAGGCACTCTGGTTCATGATTTCTGACGCAGGCCTGCTCGCAGAGAACCTCGGTTGGACAGACCCGGGCACAGCTTCCTCCCAGAATATTGGCATCCAGAATGGCCTGTGCAGCACCGTCGATATTGTCAGTGGCGATACGATTGATAAAAGAGGGAATGTTGATACCGGTAGGACAGGCCGGGATACAGGGTGCCGCTTCGCAGTAAAGGCATCGGCTGGCTTCAATATGAGCCTGGTAATCACTGAGGGGAGGCTTGATGTCGGCAAAGTTGCGGCGGTACTCTTCTGCTGGCAGCCTGCCATTGTGAATATCGGGTTTATTCATGGCGGTTAATCCTCATCAGGAGTAACGAAGACTAGTACATCGTTTCAAAGAGTTTGATGTATACAATCTCCGTTCACCCTGAGCGCCCTTCGGCTCGGCTCAGGATGCACGGACGAAGGGTGTTTGGCACGATCTATCGGAGGCAGGAGTTTGCGCCCTTCGACAAGCTCAGGACGAACGGAGTCCGAAGACATTTGATAACGACACCCATCAAGCTCATTGAAACCAGGAGCCTGTCGGTATTCGGAAAGAATGCCGGTATATGACTATATCTGGCCGTGGAAGACGAATTTATAATCTATAATCCAATGACCTTTTCTCCGTAGATTCGTTGATGTTGCTCTATATTCTCGACCTTTTTGGTACTGTGGTTTTTGCGATTAGTGGTGTCTGGCTGGCCTGCCGTAAAGACATGGACCTCTTTGGCGCAATGGTACTCGCCTTCGTGACTGCCGTTGGGGGCGGAACTATTCGAGACGTTTTGCTCTCCTCTACGCCCGTATTCTGGATACAGGATACGCTCTACCTGCTGGTTATTCTGGCTACGACGCTGTTTGCCATCCTGGTTCGCCAGTGGCATGAGCGCAGCAAGTGGATTCTTCAGGTCTCTGATGCCCTGGGGCTGGCGGTCTTTGTGGTCATCGGCTTGACCAAGTCGTTGTCATTTGGTGTGGAGCCAATGGTCGCTGTGATGATGGGGGTATTGACTGGCTGTGGTGGGGGTGCCATCCGGGATATGCTGGCCGGGGAGATTCCCATGGTATTGAGACAGGAGATCTATGCATCTGCTGCCATGGCGGGAGGCGCGGTGTTCATATTGCTGGAGCCATTGCTCCAAAACATAAACCACACGTCAATTATTGCGGCTGCTGTTGTCCTTATTCTCAGGCTGATGGCAGTGTATAAGGGATTGTCTCTGCCGAGGTTTGGGTTGCCTGTGTAGGAATGGTCCTGAAATAACTTCAATATTCCTACAGACGCTTCCCGCTTCCCGCAAAAGCCGGAACCGCTTGCGCTTTTGCGGGTAGCGGGCGGCGACCCCCAGATATCAGAACCCCCAATATTTCCTGACGATTTCAAGATAATTGGGCCAGTCTTTTTCCAGATACCCCTTCAGAAAATCCACTCTTTGCTCTGCTTTGTTCAGCAATTTTTTCGGGTGTCTTATGTAGGTGGGCTGGTCTTCATCCTGAAAAGCGTCATACTCTTCAAGGCCCAGCGTTTTGTGACAGTCCATGATGAACTGGCCATTGAGATTATTGGTCTGGTCCACTTCAACACAGCCGGAACGGACAATATTCAGGTAGGACATGGCGATTTTCTTTTCAGTATCTTCCGGACCAAAGTAAAACTTGTAGTTGGGGAGGTAGGCATAAATTTCAACGTCATCGTGGGTTCCAAGAACCTTATTCCTGTGATCCTCCCGATAAAATGACACTTTATCTTTGGCTATTTTTACTCGATGGTATGCCCCTTCGCGTATGTCAAAAGCTGGCAGATCTTTGGTTTTCACGGGAAAGAGTAAGCCATTAAGGTAATCTCCGGGGGATGCTTCGATGTTCAGCGCTCTCTGTGTGGCTTTTTCTATCCAGAGATTCCACTTTCTGGCCATATCATGAACTCTGACCGGCAGGTACTCGGCATCTTGGGGGTCTTCTGCGGTAGCGGTGCGGGCAAGCGTAGACATCAGGCTGCCATAGCCAAATATCCAGACCGTGTCATTCCCACCGTCGGCTGCAAGAGTCAGGTTGCTGGTCATCAGGGATAACAGTAGCGTAAAAAAAATAGGTTTAGTCGATTTCATGATTATAATCTGCCTTGTTAGTTATTGTTCCAAGAGACTTTTTCCTGATTCAAGTCAAAAATAAAGTCGCCATGATTACTGTCCCAAGATTAGTTGATCGACGGGACAGATCACTAACAAGCCCGTTAGATTCAGTAACGGGAATTGGCCGTCTTGATTCACCTGTGGACAATCTGCATCAGCACCTGGGAGGCTGTCCGAGAATAGCGCCCGTAGCGAGGACGACAGAAAATTGAGGATAAAAAATCGGTTTTGTGAGGTGAATAGCGGGGCTATTTGCCAAACAAAAGCGAATTTTTAGACCAATTTGCTGTCGCCGCACGACTGCATGGATGCAGGAGCTAGAGCAACGCAGGAGCAGTTGCCGCGTAGGGCAGTCTATTCTCGGACAGCCTCCTGGCATCGTGTTGCTTGAGAGCCCAGAGGACATGCTCCTGAACCAGCTCTGATGGATAATCCAGACGACTTTTCAGAGCGGCAATAATGGCGTCACTGCCCGGGGCATTGCCCAGTGCCACGGCGATATTACGCAACCAGCTTTCATAACCTGCCCTGCGAATAGGCGAGCCAGCGGTTCGTTCCAGAAACTGTTCTTCACTCCAGAGGAAAAGATCGACCAGATCACTGTCATCCAGATGGTGACGCGGTTGAAAGTCCGGCTCCCGGGTTGGCTTGGCAAAACGGTTCCAGGGGCAGGCCAGCTGGCAGTCATCACAGCCATAGATGCGATTGCCCATCAGAGGGCGCAGCTCTTCAGGAATGGGGCCCTTGTTTTCGATGGTCAGGTAAGAGATACAGCGGCGGGCATCCACCTTGTAGGGAGCCACAATGGCCCGGGTTGGGCACTTGTCCATACAGGAGGTACAGCGTCCACAGTGATTATTTTCGTAAGGCCTATCCACAGGCAGCGGGAGGTTGGTGAACAGTTCACCAAGAAAGAAAAAGGAGCCAGCCTGACGGTTCAGTATCAGTGAATGCTTGCCCATCCAGCCCAGTCCGGCCTGTTGCGCCAATGGACGTTCCATCACTGGCGCACTGTCCACAAAGGCGCGATAGCCATGATCTCCAACGGCAGCTTCAATCTGCCTGCCCAGCTGGGTGAGCCGTTTGCGGATCAACTTATGGTAGTCCCGGCCCAGGGCATAGCGGGAAACATAGGCTTTTTCCGGTTCGTTGAGCAGTTTCACGGTTTCAGTATCCGCTGGCAGGTAATCCATACGGGCAGAAATCACCCTTAATGCGCCGGGATGCAGTTGCTCCGGGTGTGCCCGCAACTCACCGTGCTGGGCCATATAAGCCATATCGCCGTGATACCCTTTCGCCAGCCAGGCTGCCAGATGCTTAAGATCATCTTCCGGTATTTTGGCTTCGGTAATGCCGATCTCCTGAAAGCCAAGTTCTCTGGCCCAGATACGAATTTTCCCAACGAGTTTTTCCATAGCCGGTGCTGGCGATGAGTCCGTCAATGTGGTTAAAGTGGGTGGTGAAGATAACGGTTCAGGCACTGAATTGGATTAACTCTCTTGGCATAGATTGTTTGGCACAGTTTGAATGCAAAATACAATCTCTATTGTATCATCGCGGGCACGCTTATGAATAAGAGCTTACCAGAGTCTCTCTACACTGCCGACCAGGTTCGACAACTGGATCATGTGGCCATCCACCAGCACGGCATCCCGGGTTTTGAGCTGATGACCAGGGCGGCCAGCACTGTGTTGACCACGATTGTTCACTACTGGCCAGAAGCCGAAACCCTGCTGGTGTTGTGTGGGGCAGGCAACAACGGTGGCGATGGCTATATGGTCGCCAAACTGGCCAAAGAGCAGGGGCTGAGGGTTTCGGTACTGGCGGTGAAAAATCCAGCAGAGCTTAACGGCGATGCCCTCACGGCCTGGCAGGCCTGCGTTGATGCTGGCGTGGTGATTCGACCTTACGACAGCACCCAGTCCCTGTGTGCGGATGTGGTTGTGGATGCCATGCTCGGTACCGGGCTTTGTGGTGAAGTACGGGGTGACTATCAGGATGCCATCAAACGGCTGAATCATCTTGAACGTCCGGTGTGTGCTGTGGATATCCCGTCCGGCCTTTGTGCTGATACTGGAGTTCCGCTGGGAGTGGCGGTCAAGGCCAGGGTTACCGTCTCTTTTATTGGCCTGAAACAGGGGCTGATGACAGGGTTGGGACCAGAATACTGTGGCGAGCTGGTCTTTAATGACCTGGGCGTGCCTGAACGGGTCTATCAAACCGTTCCTGCTGACTGTCAACGAATTGCTCCGGAACAGTTTCGCGGCTGGCTGTCACCGAGAAGCCGTGCCGCCCATAAAGGTGATTTTGGGCATGTGCTGCTTATCGGGGGTAACCACGGGATGCCGGGGGCGATCATGATGGCCGCTGAGTCCGCCCTTCATTGCGGTGCTGGCCGTGTCACGGTGGTTACCCGCAAGCGACACCTTGCGGCGCTGGCTGTGCGTTGCCCTGAGGTGATGGGGGTATCGGTAAAGCGCGGGGCCGGCCTGGGTTCTCTGGCTGAAGGAAAGAATGTCATGGTTATTGGCCCGGGTTTGGGCCGCGATGACTGGGGGCTGCAGCTGCTCAAGGATACCCTGGCGGCAGAGTGCCCGATGGTGCTGGATGCTGATGCCCTGAACCTGTTATCGGATCATCCACAATTGCTAAATGGACGAAAGTCCCCGATTATTTTCACCCCTCATCCTGGTGAGCTGGCGCGTTTATCGGGTTTGGATATTCCAACGATTCAGAACAATCGATTTGCAGCGCTGGTAGACAGTCATCGACAATTAACGGTTCTTACTGGCGAGGGTGCAGCACACCGGCAGCCAGAGATTGCCCTGCTACTGAAAGGGGCGGGAACGCTGCTGTTTGATGGCCAGAGCACCGCGCTGTGCTCTGAGGGCAACCCGGGCATGGCGGTGGCCGGTATGGGGGATGTGCTCAGTGGCGTTATTGGCGCACTGCTGGCCCAGGGGCTGACACCTTTCAGGGCGGCCCAAATGGCGGCCTGGCTGCATGCATCTGCTGCCGATGAGGTGGTTGCCGGTCAGGGTGAAACCGGCTTAAGGGCAACGGAGTTGATTCCGGTTATTCGACAACGATTGAATTTTATTATTGGTCATTAAGGGTCAGGCAACTGGCTGTGATGGAAAGGCTTATGCAAGGCAGATACGAACTGCTGATAAAAAATGAAGATGCCATGGTGGCGCTGGGGGGGCATCTGGCAGAAGCCCTGGGGGACCGGGGCATTGTTTTTCTGCATGGTGATCTTGGCGCGGGTAAAACCACGTTCTGCCGGGGTGTCCTTCGGCATCTTGGCCATCAGGGCGCGGTAAAAAGCCCGACCTATACACTGGTGGAGCCTTACGAGGTCAATAACCATAAGGTTTACCACTTTGATCTTTATCGCCTTGCCGACCCTGAGGAGTTGGAATTTATTGGTGGTCGGGATTATTTCAGCGAAGCGGCGCTGTGCCTGGTTGAGTGGCCAACCCGCGGACAGGGGGAGCTGCCAGAGGCTGATCTGGACATTACCTTTGCCTATCACTCGTTTGACCAGAGTGAGCTGCCCGGCAGGAAAGCAAGGATTGTCGCAGTGACTGAAAAAGGGAAGCGTGCGCTGGAAACCATAAGAGCACTTCAGGGGGGCGGATGAGTCAGAGAACAGGGATTGTTCGCCGGGTTCTGGCCAGGCTTTCGAGAAGACAACGCACAGCGACACCTACCCGAAAAAGAGCCACCTCTGGCACTGAGGTTGAACCGGTATTTTCCGGTGGCAGGCGTCGTTTTGTCAGGCAGCTGGGTATTCTGGCCGTGGGGCTTGCAGCCCTGAAGGTTCAGGTAGCTGAAGCGGTCTATAAGCTGATTAAAAATGTCAGACTCTGGCGGTCGCCGGATAAAACACGACTGGTGTTCGATGTTTCCGATGCGGTTGAACACCATAAATTCCACCTGAGCAACCCCAGCCGACTGGTTATTGATGTTGACGGTGCCCGGCTCAGTGGCTCATTCAGTGGCCTGCAGCTGAAAGATACGCCGATTCAAAAGATCCGCCATGGTGCCCGTAATAAAAATGACCTGCGTATCGTTCTGGATCTCAGTGCAAAGGTGTCCAGCGAAAGTTTTCTGCTGAAACCCAATGCGACCTATGGCCACCGCCTGGTGGTTGATCTGTTTGATGATAAGAGCAGAAAACCACAGCCTGTGGTCCGGCAGAAGCCCGCGGGTCATCGGGATATTATCGTGGCGATAGATGCTGGCCACGGCGGTGAAGACCCCGGGGCCATTGCCTACGGCGGTGGTTATGAGAAACAGGTAACCCTGGCGATAGCCAAAGAGCTGGCCACCCTGCTGTCTAAAGAGAACGGGTTTCGGCCGGTGCTGGTGCGCACGGGTGATTATTATATAGACCTCCGCCGTCGTACCCAGATTGCCCGGGACAACAAGGCCGATCTGTTCATCTCCATCCATGCGGATGGCTTTAAGGATCGTCGTGCCAAAGGGGCGTCGGTTTATGCCCTTTCACGCCGAGGTGCCACATCGGAAACGGCTCGCTGGCTGGCCCAGAAAGAGAACGCATCAGACCAGATTGGCGGAGAAGGCGGTATATCCCTGGGGGATAAGGATGATGTTCTGGCCGGGGTTCTGCTGGACCTGTCCATGACCTCAACCCTGTCCTCCAGCCTGGAAGTGGGCAATAAAGTTCTGGCGAATATGGGTGGGATTAACCAGCTGCATAAAAAACAGGTGGAACAGGCCGGCTTTGTGGTGCTGAAGTCTCCGGATATTCCATCCATCCTGATAGAGACCGGGTTTATCACCAATCCTGAAGAGGCCAGAAAACTAAAGAGCCGCAGTCACCAGAAGGCGATGGCGAAAGCCATTTTCAATGGTACGAAAAGCTGGTTCTACAAAAAGCCACCACCGGACACACTGGTTGCCAAGTGGAAACAGGAGGGCACCCTTAACACCCGGCCATCACGGTATGTGATTAAACCCGGGGATACGCTGTCAGAGATTGCCAATCGGTTTGAAATCAGCATGAATGACCTGAGGCGTGCTAACCGGCTATCCAGTGCCAATACTATTCGTGTGGGGCAGGTGCTGCAGATTCCTGATTAAGCCGTGGTGTAAGTAGTTAACCAAATGAAATCATATATTTCTGACTAAGTTGTCAGTCACTCCCGGCAACTGCTCCTGCGTTGCTCTATCTCCTGCATCCATGCAGTCGTGCGGCGTTGCAACTCCGGTCACATAGCTACGGCTATGCTCCCTACGTTGCGCCTTGCATAGCAACTGCCCACCTAGCCAGAAATATCCGATTCCATTTGGCCAACTACTTATGCGGCAATACCGATGATGTTTTTCAGGCATAAAAAAACAGAGAGCTGCGTGCAAAAAAGCCAGCGCAGCCCTTTGGCACTGACTGCTTATACTTGTTTCTCCGGGTTGATCTGCCAGATGCTGGCGCTGTTGTCACCACAGGTCAACAGCATTCGTCCCGAGGGGCTGAAACTGCCTGAAGAGAATGTTGTACCATGGTTTCTTTTTGCCTTTTGGCACCAATTGCCATCACGGTCGTAGCCGAAGATTTTAAAGTCTCCGTCCTGTTCCTCGTCGCCAGCCAATATCTGGAGCATTGTGTGACTGTGGACAGGTTCATCGGTCAATGGGTCACAGACAGCATTGTCCACAACGCCTCTCTCGGTCCATGAGCCGTTATTATCACACCCCCAAAAGATAATGGTATTCAGAGAAAAAAAACCACCACCGCCGTAAAGCCGGAGCAACTGCTCCGAAGCGCTGAATATGGCTTTATTGACTTTGAAACCGTTGTTGACCGATGCAGGACGGTTAATCCTGGTTTTGGCAAACGAATTACCCTCGCTGTCAAAACTCCAGAGCCTGGCTATGAGCCCATCACGGCCACCATGAGTGGTCAGAACATAGCGTCCTGATGGGCTGATGCTTGCCTCATCAATTTTCTCTTCTGAATGGATTTTTTTAAATTGGCAACGGCCTTCGTTGCTAACATGCACGACATGAACATCATTATCCTCCCTGATCATAATACAGTTGGATGCCGGGTCATCGCTGAAACAGGCTTGCCGCGACAAATAATAAGTATTTTTATGTGAAATTACCCATTGGCCCGAACGGTTATAGTTCAGGATTTGGACAACGCCATTATCAGAATTGTGAGTCAGGAAGATGTCTTCTGATGCACTGAATTGCGTAGCCGTAAGTGACGGCTGATCAGTAATTTCTTTCTTTTGAACATAGCGGCCCTGGTCATTCACACTCCATAGTCTGATTTTATGGTCTATGGTGTGGATCATCAGATGCCGTGCTGAGTTACTGAATTTGACATCATGAATTGTCATGTTGAGGGATCCCAACTCTTGCCACTTGTCGTCTACAGGGCCAATGATTGTCAGTGTGTTTTCATCTGAACCCACCGTTTTGGTGAGGATAACAGCACAATCTCCAGTCGGACTGAAGGTAGCATTCACGTCCCTGTCGCTGGTCGGATATGAATATTGGCATCTGACCTGGCCGTTGTAGTCAATGCTCATAATTTCAGCACCACGTTTGGAAGTGATCAGTAGATCATTACCGGAAGGACTGAATTGAAAAGACAAATTCTCAAACCCATTGTTCATGTATCCCGGTATCCAGCCTCTATCGCCATGGCGAACGCAGATCATCAATGCATCAAGGCCGTTATGATCACTGCTGGTGATGGCCAGTGCCCGCTCTATGGGGGAAAATTGAACATTCTTAATCCTGCCGATATTGAGGGTCTCAAACTGTTCCAGCCAGTTGGTCCCACCGTCAAAGCTCCAGACTTTGCACAACCCATCTGCTGCTGCCATCGCATAGTGCCCGGAAGTGCTGAAGATGGCGGTGTTATCTGGTTTGACCCCTAGTACAACGTCCTCCCGCCAGTCACCATTGTCATCACAACTCCAGCCGCGGACTACATGGAAGTCCTGGAACAGGACATGGCGTTCCGAGGGGCTGAACATCGCTTTTATGTTCTGACCATCAAAAAAATGAGCAACCCCTTTTCGCTCAAGTTTAAACTCGCGGCATTCAATCATCTGACGTATCTCCTCAGAGAATACCGGTTGGTGAGTGATGAGTGGATCGTTCTGCCTGGTTTCAGCTTTATCAGGTCTGGTATACAGGTATTTAAAAGGCCAGTTTTCCTTAATGTCACGGGAGGTAACCGCCGACAGATGGATCTGCCCACACTCTTTTTGCAACTCCTGAATTTCACCACAGCTCAGATGAGTAGAGATATCACCGAGTTTGTTCAAAGGTATCCCGGAAAAATGCAATGAATGAGCGGAAGTTTCAGAGTTAGCCTTATCGGTACTTGGACTCATTACACTGTCATGAGTCAACTTTGGTCTTTTAGTAGATTGCTCGTTAGTAAAACAAGGATTCATTTTTAATCTCGTTAAATTTCCGGAGAGAAGGAATTTTAATATCTGCTTAAAATGGTTGCGTCATGTTCATTGATCAAGCGTTTTATGGTTCCCAGCGAATCCTCACAATCCAGGGCAATACCCGGAGTAAAAATCCCACTGCCGATCAGGTTGAAATTTTGCCCTGCCGCACTTTCAAAGATGGTTACCCGGTCGCGGAAATTGCCAACGATCAAGACCCGGAATCTTTTCAGGTCTTCACATATTACCGGGGTATATATGTCAGCAGAGCGTTGATCGCCGATCAGACGAATTAACTGCCGGTTATTTTCTGCATCATCGATGTGATCATCAAGGGTACTCATGATCTGGGGCACAGGGAGTTCCTTAAGAAAGGCTGAGCCGGTCAGTTTATTGGTGCTTTGCCGGAGAGTGTCCCACGCCCTTTCGATCAAAAACTGGGCGGCCACTATCAGGGTATTGGTTTCCTGGTAATAGGTTGATTTTTCCGGGAAACAGGGCTGACCACGGATCAGTCGGGCAATATCCGGTTTGCCCCGGGAAGCATGACTCCAATAAACTTCGGTAGCCGCCACCTGTGGCAATTGTTTCCCGGGGCACAGCAGGGGAAAATTGCCGACCTCCGGACTGTCGCGGACATTTTTCAGATAGACTTTATCGATGGACTCAACCTGGAACAGGCGCTGGCTTATTCGTTGAGCCATGCCATTATGATCAAAATTGAACCGGATAATGGTCTGCAGGCTTTGCACAGGCAGGACGGGAAAATCATTCGGGCTTTGCAAATACAGTTGCCAGGCAAACTCCGACCACTCACAGAAAGGATGCTTTAGGGGAGACGTAAATTGGGTTGACCAGATGAGCATACAGTGGCTCCAGTCGATAATGGCTTTTTTTTCCGGGGGGGCCAGGGTGGAAAAATGGTCAATGGCATGTCGGGCCGCCAACAAATACTGTTCCGGTACCCAATGGACGACAATCTGAAATGCAAAGATACCGTTATGAGATTTGCAACCTGGCGACACTGGTTTAGATCGACTTGATGATACCTCCCTGCCTATGGGGATAGGGCGAAAGTTTTTCCGGAACGTTTCCAGAAAGGTGTCCTGGATTTGTTTTATCGCCTCTTGGGGTAATTCAGATTGAGTACACTTGTGTTGCTTGAGCAAAGAAGTGGCCAGTGACAATATCCCGTTCCAGCCATCAGCGGCTCCGTCCTGAGCGTAACGCGAATTGACGGGGCCCACTGGCGCTGACTTGAAAATATTGTGCCATTCCGGCTCTGATGAATAACTGTAAGTGGAGCTGCCAGCGCCCCATAAATCACAAAGTCGCCACCCATTGCAGGATCTGACCTCAACGAAAGCATGTGAGCCCGAATTTACTATACGGGCTTCAATACCCCAGTAAAGACAGAGTAATTGAAACAGAAACCCACGATGGCGGCAGGTTCCCTGTTGTTCCTGCAACAGTTGCTTAACCAGGCTGATGCCGGTTTCGTCAAAAGGACGATCGTAAGAAAATGCCCTGAACCAATCGACAAGGGCCAGTAGCCGTTCGGACAAATTCTCTATCTGCCCTATTTCCCGCAACTTCCGGTACCCCGGAGCCGGGTATTCGCTGAACACCTCCTGATCCAGATGTACTTTGATCAGGGGCGGGCAACGCAGGGGCTGTGTGTTGATGGGATCATCAGCCGTTAACGGCTGAAAATAAGTCAGGTCGGGCTTAATAATAAAATCCACCGTCACCGGTTTCGTGAGTCCGGAACGAAGAAAGTATTGGTCGGTACTCCTATCCCGTGCCAGCTGCGTCTGTTTCGGAATGGATCTCAGACCGGTCAACACGTCGTTGGGGGTCAGCGATGGCAATCGTTGCCAATTGCTGCCCGGTTTCAGTGTCATGCGCCCGGGGGTTTCGCCGGTTTTCAGATAGGTTCGCCCGGTTAACAGGGGCAAAAGATTGCTCTGCTCCACGGGGTGTATAGGCAACCGGCTTTGAACTAACTGCTTATCAGTGTTCACATCGGCTGTATACAGCTCCAGTCGATACAGATCGGGACTCCATTTACCGGGAAAAAACCGGGTAACCTGAAAGTTTCTGGATACACCAGGGGGCGAGCCCAGGCTGAAAATCTCCGGTGAATGAGTGTCAGGACCTCTGGAAGATCCCTTTCCATGAGTATAAGGCCACTGAAAGCTGTATTCACAGTACTTCATATAAGGCCACCACTTCAGTGATAGATGTTTAGTCCACTGGTCCATGGCGATTTTGCCCAATTCATCGGCCGCCCGGAGCAGCTGCGACAACGTCAGTTCAAGGGGAATGCGTTGCTGTCGGAAATGATTATTGAGGGCACTGGCGCAATCGGTCAGCCACCGACTCAGATCCTCAGATACCCCCATGGCTTGCAGCCTGAGCCGGTAGTCATCCAGGGTATCATAGTGGATATGAACGCCGGTAAAGCGACTGGTCAATGACGGCGGGAATGCCGTCCGTCCGGGATAGGTGGGTGGATTAACAGTACCAATCAATTTGAACCCGGCCTTGTGAGGCAGCGGCAGGCGGTCATTGAGAAACTCTTCCAATAGCCCGGAAGGAATGATATTGAGCTCACTGACCACTAATACCTCACCCAGACGCCAGGCACGGTTAAAGGCCTGCACAAACTGGTTAAACTGGTCCGGTGTCCCATTGAGATGCTGAAAGCCTTTACCGGTTTGCTGTTGCCAGGTGGTCAGGGTCAGCAGTAACAGGGCATCCTTACCCCACCCGGCAGTCCCTTCCACCACCATGGCAACTCTTCCCGGCTCCCTGAGTTGCAGAAATTGCCAGCAGGTTTTTATGTACTCTCTGGTGGCCGGAGTATCGATGACCAGTGGCGTCGATTGCTTTTTGTTCACCTGTGCCAACTGTCCGAAAAACT
>NZ_JBLYZG010000034.1:0-59432 GCF_049310245.1 Endozoicomonas sp. ALB115
GGAAATATTGATGATGATGACTTTTTATAGTCGCTTCTTTCCGAGTAAGCCTTGAATTATCAAGGGATTAGGCATTAAGTCAGTGCCATTGATACATGGACCCAATATATTTCAACCCCGTTTTCAGCTGTGGATACCTCTCAAAGACACTCCCCAGTCCAAATGCAACCCCAAGAAACAGAATAAAGAACCCAATAGACACACCCAGCATGTGGGGAATACTTCTGGCAAAGCCATAATTGACCCCGCTGGCTGCCAGCATAATATTATTGGGCCCCGGTGTAATACTGGAACTCAAGGCAAAGGCTACCAATGGTAACCAGAGTATCTCTATCTCATTCATTTTTCCCTCTGTAAATTTTAATAATGCCCTTGAAAATTGCCCCCATACAATCAAACAAACGACGATATAAAGGTTCCAATGCAGTATGATGCATGGACAAAAAAGCGTGCAATTAATAAATTGTCACCATGACAAAGATATCATTTCAAACATAATAAAAAGACAATGGATAAAGAAATAAGCTTCCCGGGCTGGCTGAAAAGCCTTTCCTTCAATTCCGGCCCCAAATATATGGCTCTCGCCGATGCCATCGAGCAGGCCGTTAAAAATGGATCATTACACTCAGGCGATAAACTGCCTACTCATCGCTGGCTTGCCGATGTTCTTAACGTAACCATTGGTACTATTACCCGGGGCTATGCTGAAGCAGAAAGACGACGGTTGATTACCGCCAGAGTGGGCAGTGGAACTTTTGTCACCGGTAAGGTCTGGCAGCAGGCCCAATTCAATGTACCTCAAAAACCAGAGTCTACGGTTATTGATATGAGCCTGCCCCTTCAGGTTCCGGCACCGAGAGAAGAGATACTGGCCGAGACGCTGCAAATGATTGCATCAGACCCTCTGCGCATGACTTCTCTGCTGGACTATCTACCTGAAACCGGACTTGAAAGGCATCGCAGTATCATTGCCGGATGGCTTGCAACGCTGTCGATCCATGTAAATCCAGACAATATTCTTATCACCAATGGGGGCCAGCATGGCAATATGATGGCTCTTCAGGCAGCCACCCGGCCAGGGGACACCATCGTTTCCGAGTCCCTTACCTATCCGGGGTTCATCAATGCGGCAAGGCAATGGCAAACTCACCATATAGGTTTGCCGATGGATGAGCATGGCCTGATTCCAGAAGCACTGGAACAGTGCTGCCTGCAACACCGCCCGAAACTGCTGTATCTAATGCCATCCCTGCAAAATCCGACAGCGCTTATTATGCCAATACAACGGCGAGAGCGAATCATTGAGATAGCACGCAGGCACAAACTTATAGTTTTCATGGCTGGATCAAGCTACCCGAACCCTGGCGGGCCGAGACTTTTGTACGACATCTGAACAATAAAGGAGTAAAAGTGCTCCAGTCAGAACTGTTTGCCGTTGGCAGCTACTCAGTTCCCCAGGCCGTTCGCCTTTGTATAAGCAGCCCTGATAGTGACAATAAAGTTCAGTTCGCTTTGGAAACCATTCGGGACATCCTGACCGTAGAACTGGACCCTATCTATCGACCACTGGTGTTCTAATAATGATGACAAACGACAAAATAAAACTGATTGCTAATTATCTGCTTTTCCAGCTTGGCTGGCTTGCCTGTGTTCTTGGGGGGGATCAAATTGCCCTGGCTGCAGCCGTAATAGTCCTTTTTATCCACTTGCTATGGATAGGTAACTGGCATAAGGAAAAACAAATACTGGCTCTTACCTTTTTACTGGGGTGCGCTATCGATAGCTTTCTTGGAAATCTGGAAATCCTGCAGTTTAGCTCTCAACTGGATGACGCTGGACGTATTTTACCACTCTGGCTGGCCTGTCTGTGGCTGATATTCGCCACCACTCTAAGGCACAGCCTTGACTGGTCCCGAACCCACAAACTCTACGGAGCCATACTGGGCTTCCTTGGGGGACCATTAAGCTATTTGGCCGGGTCAAAAATAAGTGATGTAACCCTAGCCCAGCCTTTATGGCAGACGCTGTTGATCCTGGCCATTATCTGGGCAGTTGTTATCCCAATGCTTCAGTCCTTTTCCCAGGCATGGCTGGATAAAGCAAAAAGTGGATAACGCCTTATGCTACTCAGCAGCTTTTTCAGTTTAAAAAGCTGCTGTCAGCTATAAAACCACCGGTAAACAGTCAATCAATTTCTGCCTCGTACTCTTTATAAGCGAAAATCCGATTAATGTGATGACTCCTGGTCAGCTTCTTAAACCAGTACGTACACCAATGCTCCGGCGTTATTGAATCCGCCGGGGCAGGAACACCTGCCTCAAAATAATCAATCAGAACACTCTGATCTTCATCATCCAGCACATTAAATAATATTCCGGGACCGGCGGTAGAGCCGTCATCCAACAGCCGCACCCTGGGATGAAAGATCATATCTATATTAACTCGCCAGATATCATATTTATTACACATCATCAGGCGAAAACGCGCAGTATCAAACTGGGCACCTGAACCTGCTTTAATAAATTGATAAGACTCCAGCCAGGCGGGAAATTTACGAACAACCAGACCTTCGATCTTGCGATCACCGCTGGAAAGCCACTGCTGCAACGCTGCCGACTGTTGCTGCAGCAAATCATCGATAGAAGAACAAGGCAAAGTTAGTGCTCCCATCCGATTCTCCTGATTCATCAATTATCGCTATTCTTCTTTCGCTTTGGATCAACCTGATCCAGGGGAGTAGCAATATGTAATCCAAAATGTATAGTTTTATACAGCTAGCTACTTACACTGACGTCTAAAATTACCTTTTATCACAGAGAAATGACATTAGAAACCTCTGTTTTCTATGGGTGCCCCGCAAATGTGTGCAACCTTCTCGCCCTTAAGGCATTTAATAAAAGGGTTCGCGGTGCTAAAGTACGCGCATTTCAAGCGTTAGCTCAGAGGCAGTATTAATGAAGGATCTGAAGCTCACAGAATACAGTCATGGTGCGGGATGTGGATGTAAAATTTCACCACAGATTCTTGACGGTATTTTGCAAACCAACCTTACTCTTCCAGAGTTTCCTAACCTGGTTGTAGGTAATGCCAGCAAAGATGATGCAGCCGTTGTTGACCTGGGCAATGGTGAAGGGATCATCAGCACGACTGATTTCTTTATGCCTATTGTTGATGATCCATTTGACTTTGGTCGCATCGCTGCGACAAATGCCATCAGCGATATTTACGCCATGGGTGGCACGCCCTTAATGGCCATAGCCATTCTTGGCTGGCCCGTTAACAAGCTACCGCCGGAAGTCGCAGCCCAGGTAGTAGACGGTGGTCGTCAGGCCTGTGCCGATGCAGGTATACCTCTGGCCGGAGGCCACAGTATCGACGCCCCTGAACCCATCTTCGGACTTGCCGTCACTGGTCGTGTATCCCTTGAGCATCTGAAAAGAAATGATCAGGCTCAGGCCGGTCACAAGCTTTATCTGACCAAGCCGCTTGGCGTTGGTATTCTCACAACAGCACAAAAGAAAAAGCTGTTGCAGGAGGAGCACCAGCATATTGCCCGTGACTCCATGTGCGTAATGAACACCATGGGGGCTGACCTGTCTCTGCTGAATGGCATCAGTGCCATCACCGATGTTACTGGCTTTGGTCTTCTTGGCCATCTTCTCGAGGTTTGTGAAGGCAGCAAGGTAAAAGCCAGGCTGTATAACGACAAGCTGCCACTTCTTCCTCATGTGGAAACCTATCGTCAACAGGGCTGCATTCCCGGCGGAACGGAAAGAAACTATGCCAGCTATGGCCACAAAGCCGCCAATATTACCGAGCAACAGAAACACATTCTCTGTGATCCCCAAACCAGTGGTGGACTGTTGGTCGCGGTAGATCCGGCGGCCGAAGAAGCTTTCCATAACGTCGCGGCAAGATTTGAATTGTCTCTGGAGCCAATTGGAAAACTATCGCCTTACGACGGTGGTAATTGGGTAGAAGTCGTTTGAATCTTCTGGAAGCGCTCACTGATCATTTTTCATGGGCAGTCTTGCATCCATGCTGTCGTGCGCTTCTGGTATAAAATATATATGCAAAAAAAAACCCGGCGAATACCGGGCTTTAACGGTTAAACTATATTGGTCTGTTACCATATTCACCGGAGGGCTTTTTCGGTGGGTCTGCGGTAATGTTCGATGGAACCTCCTCAATCTGGCCTCCTTTCTTCAAAAACTCTTCTACCTGGGCATCCAGACTTGCCCTGAGTTTTTTACGAGACTCAACGGTCCTCTCTTCAGCAGGTTCGTCGCGGCTCCCCAGAAACCCTATATCAGCGCCATCAAAACCAGCAGCAGCTTTAGTCGGCTTTTTCCGTGCCATAGCTATGTCCTCTAGGTACTGGTTTTCGGAATATCCATTCCGAAATATTGAGATTGACTTCTTGTACAATTTTTATAGTTATAGTCCAGCATTGTTAAAATGCCAGTTTGGTCTCACCCTCCTGTATAAAAAATACATTGTTGCTGCTTGTTTTTTATCATTACGTATAACTTTCACCGTGTAAAGTGATGATTAACTTACGACTTCCGCCACTGTCTCTGTGTTCCCCCAGCCATATCCCCTGCCAATTACCCAAAGCCAGCGAACCGTCCGTGATTGGAATGATTACATCGGCACCAAACAGGCTGGATTTAATGTGGGCCGGCATATCATCACTGCCTTCTATCACATGGAGAAAATACTCTTCATTTTCAGGGATATAATGATTACTGAAGGCTTCCATATCATGACGGACATTGGGGTCGGCATTCTCATTGAGTGTCAGTGAAGCAGAAGTATGCTGTAAAAAGATATGACAAATCCCTGTCTTATAATTCTCCAGCTCCGGTAACTGACCAATAATTTCGGCCGTAACCACATGAAACCCCCTCCGATAGGGACGCAGCTGAACCTGTTTCTGGAACCACATAATTTAACCCTCACTCAAAGGTGCCGATAACAATCCGTCAGTCATAAAAGATCCGTATCCATGATGTCACTTTACGATAAAAATGTGACAGTTTTGAAATCTGTCGTGATGTTCATAATCCGGAAACCGGGCTATCTACCCATGACAGTTTATATAAGTCCAGATTAAGCTTTCAGAATTCAAAAAACACTATATGGAGAGGAGTTTTGAGGACGAGGCTTTTCGGCTGAGTTTTCTCCTTGCCATCAAGTTCTACACAAAGCATACCTGCCAAAAAACGACACCTGAAGAATAAACATAACAGTCATGACCTTTGAGAAACCGGTCAAAAATAAACCCCTAAATTCACTTTGAACCGATGACAAACACACGCGACATCTCTAAAATCTCGCCCCTTTCCCTTAAACAAAGCGGCTTAATCATCATGGACAAAGTGATCGAAACCCCTGACGCTCCTCCGGCTATCGGCCCATATTCTCAGGGTATGCGCTTTGATAACCTGGTTTTCACATCTGGCCAGCTGCCAATCGATCCGGAAACCGGAGAAGTATCTGAAGACACCAAACAGCAGGCTCATCAGTGCCTGAAAAACCTGAAAGCGGTATTGGAAGCGGCCGGCAGCGGCATGAACCGGGTGAAAAAAGTCACCGTATTCGTTCGCGATATGGATGAGTTCAGCAATATAAACGAAGTCTACAAGCAGTACTTCAAAGTACCTTTCCCTGCCCGCAGCCTGGTTGAAGTTGCCCGTCTGCCAAAAGATGTGAAGGTAGAAATTGAAGCCCTGGCAACGGTTGACTAACCCGTTGGCAGAGCAGCCAACAATGGTTCTCATTCATTAAGTAACATTTCGAGAACCCATTAATTGAACGGGGGGGTTAAGTAGTTAACCAAATGAAATCATATATTTCTGACTAAGTTGTCAGTCACTCTGCGGCGTTGCAACTCCGGTCACATAGCTACGGCTATGCTCCCTACGTTGCGCCTTGCATAGCAACTGCCCACTTAGCCAGAAATATACGATTCCATTTGGCCAACTACTTAAGCCCCCGTTACCACATCAGGTCATCCGGAATCTGATAATCCGCATACCAGTCTTCTTCTTCCTCGGTCAGATCGCCAGACTTATCATTCTGTATGACAATCGCTTCTGGCTTACGCTCGGCAATCTTACTGGCCACCGGCGCAGGGATGACCAGAAAATCGTCGCCCAGTATCGCCAAGGCCAGCAACCCCCTTTCCAACTTGGTTAACTGTTCATCAGTCACATAAATTTTCTTGATTTTGTTTTCATAAACAAACTTATATTCTGCATCGCCCCCATTACGGGACAATGCATTAGTCTCAATCAGTTGACGAACCTGTGCGTCCAACGCCTTACGCTGACGTTCATCTTCAAGCTGTCGATTCAGCTCACGATCTTTCTCAGCCTGAGCCTGCCTCTCTTTCTCCAGCTCAATACGGCGTTTTTCCTGATCGGTCATATCACCAGAGCGGGCAGCCTGCTGTTTCTTTTTCTTATTACTGGTCTTGGCCTGTAATGCCTGTTGTTTTGTCGCAAGGCCAGCTTTCATCAGCTGGTCACGAAGTGATTTACTCATCGTCTTAAATACCAGAGGGGGATTCAAAAAACTGGAATCTTAGCAAGCCCTTCTACTGACAGCCAGAGATGAAATCCACCATTGTCTGCTTTTTGATAATCACAAAAAGCACAAAGCCCACAAAGAAGAGCCTTCCTTTGTGGGCTTGTTGGTTCAGAGAGCCGATAACGGCGACTAATGCCTAGTGGACATCCTTCCAGAATTCCCGTTTGAGCAGATAGGCAAACACGAAGAGCAGCGCCAGGAACAGGTATACATAAATACCCAGCTGCTTACGCTGTTCTTGCATTGGCTCCGCAGAGTAAGCCAGGAAGTTGGTCAAATCATAGGCCATTTGATCGTATTCGGTGGGCGTCATACTCCCCTTACGCTCCGGATCAACCGTCAGGCCACAGATCTTGTCTCCGGTCAGCGGGTCACGGGCCGTTGGGTCTGTATCACCGCAATTGTCGATCTGTACTCCCTGAAGCCCCAGAAGCACATGGGGCATACCAACATCCGGGAAGACCTTGTTATTTACCCCATAAGGACGGCTTGGGTCTTCGTAGAAGGTCCGAAGGTAGGTATATAGCCAGTCAGGCCCACCTTTAACGCGGGACACCAGTGTCAGGTCCGGAGGTGTAGCACCAAACCAGACCTTCGCTTCGTCCGGGTCCATGCTGTTATGCATCAGATCACCGATCTTGGCAGACTTATCGAACACCAGGTGCTCCATCATCAGGTCATGGGGAATGCCAAGGTCATCCGCTACCCGCTCATAGCGCTGATACTGGGTCGCATGACAACCTGCACAGTAGTTCTGGTAATACTTCGCCCCCCGCTGCAGCGAAGCTTTGTCAGAAGGGTCCACATTGGCCTCATCAAGCGGGTATCCCCCACCGGCTGCTGCCGCCAACGATGAAAACAGCACCGAAACCAGAAACAACTTAATGGTCAGTATTATTCTTTTCATTAGCCGGTCACCCTCTCAGGTACAGGTTTGGTCTTCTCCCATCGTGTGTAGAAAGGCATCAACAGGAAGAACGCAAAGTAAATCAGCGTACAGATCTGGGCAATGAGTGTATAAGTCTCAGTAGCCGGTTGCGTTCCGAGCCAGGTCAGCAAAATAAAGACAAAGGCAAAAACCACAATGCTGGTTCTGCTGATCATGCCCTTGTAACGCCATGACCTGACCGGGCTGCGATCCAGCCAGGGCAGAACAAAGAGAATGGCAATGGCACCACCCATGGCGACAACCCCACCCAGCTTGGAGTCGATTGGCCCGATATCAAAGGTAATCGCCCTGAGAATGGAGTAGAACGCCCCAAAGTACCAGACTGGTGCAATATGCTCGGGCGTCTTCAGGCCGTTGGCCGGTTCAAAGTTGGCATGCTCAAGGAAGAACCCGCCCATCTCCGGGAAGAAGAAAATAATGCCACAGAACACGAACAGGAAGACCACAACACCGACAATATCCTTAACGGTGTAATAGGGGTGAAAAGCGATACCATCCAGAGGCACACCATCCGGCCCTTTGTTCTTCTTGATATCTATACCGTCCGGATTGTTTGAGCCCACTTCATGCAATGCCAGGATGTGCAAAACCACCAGACCAAGAATAACGATCGGCAGCGCAATGACATGCAGTGCAAAGAAGCGGTTCAGGGTAATACCGGAAATCAGGAAGTCACCACGAATCCACTGCTGAAGATCCGGACCAATTACCGGAATAGCGCCAAACAGGGAAATAATTACCTGCGCCCCCCAATAGGACATCTGCCCCCAGGGCAACAGGTACCCCATAAAGGCCTCACCCATCAGCGCCAGGTATATGGCCATACCAAAGATCCAGATCAACTCCCGTGGTGCCTTGTAGGACCCGTAGAGAAGACCACGAAACATGTGGCAGTAAATCACCACAAAGAACATGGATGCGCCGGTAGAGTGCATGTAGCGGATCAACCAGCCATATTCCACATCCCGCATAATGTACTCAACAGAAGCAAAAGCAGCTTCAGCGCTGGGAACATAGCTCATGGTCAGCCAGATGCCCGTCAGGAGCTGGTTAACCAGAACCAGCAGGGCCAGAGAACCAAAGAAATACCAGAAGTTGAAGTTTTTGGGCGCATAATATTTGCTGAGATGCTTCTCCCACGCCTGGGTGACGGGAAGTCGGGCATCAACCCAGGCCATTATTTTATTTCCCATCACGCATTCTCCTCATCTTTACCGATAATCAGAATATCATCGCCTTCAAAGGAGTAAGGTGGCACGACCAGATTCGTTGGGGCAGGAACTCCTTTATACACCCGACCGGCCAGATCGAACCGCGAACCATGACAGGGGCAGAAATACCCCCCCTTCCAGTTGGCATCAAACTCCATGGGTTTGACTTCCGGCAGATATTTTGGAGAACACCCGAGGTGGGTACACAAACCGACCAGAACAAGAACATCTTCCGTCCGTGAACGGTACGGATTGGTGGCATACTCAGGCTGCTCTGAGCTTTCTGATTTCGGGTCGCGCAAACGCCCATCCTGTGATGGCAGTTCATTAAGCATATCTTTGGTACGTCGCAGCACAAAGACTGGTTTACCCCGCCATTCATAGACAACCTGTTGCCCGGGTTCCAGTTTGCTTAAATTGACTTTTACCGGTGCACCGGCAGCCTTAGCTTTTGCACTCGGGTTCCACGACTTCAGAAAAGGCGTAGCAACCCCTACAGCACCGGCAGCCCCCACCACCGAAGTCGCTGCCACGAGAAAGCGGCGCCGGCCTTTGTTTATGCCGTTGTCACTCATTAACCTACTCTCCCCATCCGGGCTGAACGCCCAATGACTTCTTTTTGTTCATGGGTGTGATAACAGATTTACTTCTGAAACAGGGCTTTTGTTAACCCGGAAAGGACAAAGACTCAAAAGCTCTCTCGCAGAACCACCCGCACCTCAAATAACAACCTGACAGCTGCAATCAACTCCCAACAATAAAGCCGCCTCGCATTATACTTACCCACATAAGCGGCAGTGCGTAATGATACTGGTTTTAACGCATAAAAAAAATGCCCAAAACAAGGCACAGGTTTTTTAATAAAAGTTTCAGGCATAAAAAAACTTCCCGATACGCTCTCCCGAAAGAGGCACAAAGGGAAGCTTTCCAGTAATCCAGGCAACCAGCCGGAAAACCGGCCGGTGGTCTGAGCACAATATCAGCGCTTGGAGAACTGTGGACGCTTACGGGCTTTACGCAGACCCACTTTCTTACGCTCAACTTCACGAGCGTCACGGGTAACGTAGCCAGCTTTACGCAGAGGAGAGCGCAGAGTCTCATCGTACTGCATCAGCGCGCGGGTGATACCATGACGGATAGCACCAGCCTGACCAGAACCGCCGCCACCAGATACAGTGATCTTGATGTCGAACTTTTCAGTCAGCTCAGTCAGTTCCAGAGGCTGACGAACTACCATTCGAGCAGTTTCACGGCCGAAGTATTCGTCCAGGGAACGGCCATTGACAGTGATACTGCCAGAACCAGCTCTCAGGAAAACACGTGCGGTTGAGGACTTACGACGTCCAGTTCCGTAGTATTGAGTTACAGACATAACCACCCCTGATTAAATTTCCAGTTGCTGAGGCTGCTGAGCAGCATGCGGATGCTCGCTTCCGGCATAAACCTTCAGCTTGCTGTACATGGCACGACCCAGAGAATTCTTGGGCAGCATCCCCTTAACAGCCGTCTCGATTACCAGCTCAGGCTTGTGGTCGATCAGCTTGTCAAAGCTGATGGACTTAAGGCCGCCGATGTAACCGGTGTGGCGGTGGTACATCTTGTCAGTAGACTTACGTCCGGTAACACGTACTTTCTCAGCGTTTACTACAACGATGTAGTCGCCAGTGTCCACATGAGGAGTGTACTCTGGCTTATGCTTGCCGCGCAGACGCAGAGCGATTTCTGTTGCCAGACGACCCAGGGTTTTGCCTTCGGCATCAACTACGAACCAGTCACGTTTTACGGTTTCTGGCTTAGCACTAAAAGTTTTCATTAAATTCGCCTCTATGATACCGCTGACGCGATACCTGTTCCTACATGGCCGTTCCCTGCTGGGCAAGAGCCAGGCTAATAGCCCCAGATCAGCAATACCGGCCTGTTCAAAACATTGGGCGCTCAATCGGGAAACGGGAGCGGTATTATACCGTTTGGCAAGAGGAAATAAAGCCCCCTGCGAACCGGATCTCTGTTAAAAACCCGGAACCACACTTTGCATCATTAATTTACATAGCACGGCGACATGACTAACGAGCAACCCGCAAATCGCTGTCAGAAGCCCTGAGGACTTTTAAAATATGCCGCCCCTGAAAGTCCGGGTTAAACTGAAGACCTTCCGGAAGCACCCTTCTGCCAAACCTCTCAAGCTCTGAGGAAGCAGCACTGGTTCGGACTTCAACGGCCAGTAACAGGGAGTTCAGCAGGAAGCCAATAATGCTTCGACTCCATAAACTCACACCAAAACCACCGGCAAGGGCAGCGTAAGTGACGATAAAAGAGACCCTGTTAACAAAACCGTTTTTCTGATCCCCGTGATACCCGGTCACCATTCTCACAGGAGGCTGCGTTCTGTCATTATCGGCAAAACTGAACCCGACACCTTCTGAGAGGCCGTTAATACTTAAAGGCCCGCCAAGATCGAGAAAAAGCTCATTATCCCTGGGAAATTTGTAATATCGATAACCATAAATACCTCCCCGCCCCGCGCTACTAATGTACAGTGACTTAAGATCCATCCACTCAAGGCTCATAATGTAAAGCGTTCTTTCCGGGGACAGCATCAAATCAAGGGCTGACTGATGGGTTGCCAGAATTAAAAAAAGTAATAACGGGTTTTTCTGCAAAGGGGCAGGCATTGTCCTTGAATCAATTTTTTTTACCAACCGCCTGACCTTACTTTCCGTGGTAAATCGCACCTTGTAACCCGAAACCTCTGATGCGGATTCAGTCAATATTGCCTCATAGTCCACCAACAACAATTGCCCGGTTCGTTTAAGGTAAGAGAGGTAATTGACATAACCAAAAACTCCATCCTCCACTTCCTCCATTTGATCAATCTCTTCCGCCTCTGACGGGACTGAAATCATTATTCGACAGGACTCGGCAACCCCCTGCTGGCACCCCCCGGTATATTTCAAATCCCCCTTAACACCGAAGATATCCCTCAATTCCACGGAGCCCACATAGTCTGAAGCCACAACGTCGTCAGACTGGCCCTGATAATTCGCCATTGCCTGGCCGGTGATAATCAGTGCGATACAACAATATCGCCTCATTCCCCACACCAAAGCGCTTGAAAAAATCGTCTTAATTTTTACCACAAGCCTCACCAACAATGCTGCCAACCAAATGAACTTTACCCTTTTTTCGAGGCGGTCCCTCCTCCAGTCGATAGACCGTTGACCAGAAGATAACGAGATGCTCAGTCAGCACAGTGCGTGACGTAAAAGCATAGACGATGTCAACCATTGTGACTAATTGTGCTGGCATTACGCTGCGGTCTCAGCCTGAAATGGTGGCCGGTCTATCCCTGCGATGTGTCAGAGCCGGTTGTACCTGACAGGGCCCTGACAACCCGCTACAATCGCCGGAAATCATACACAGGCAGATCAGGAAAACCATGCGCGACTATATTATTGCCCCGAGTATTCTTTCCGCAGATTTTGCCCGCCTGGGCGAAGAGGTCGATCATGTTCTGGTCGCCGGAGCGGACTGGATTCACTTTGATGTTATGGACAACCACTACGTCCCGAACCTCACCCTGGGCCCGATGGTCTGCAAGGCACTGAGAAAGCATGGCGTCACTGCCCCCATCGATGTTCACCTGATGGTGAGCCCTGTCGATCGTATCATCGGTGATTTTATTGAAGCCGGTGCCAGTATGATCACTTTCCATCCGGAAGCATCTGAACATATTGATCGTAGCTTACAACTGATTCGCGAAGGTGGCTGCCAGGCTGGGCTGGTACTCAATCCGACAACATCCCCCGATGCGCTTGAGTATGTGATGGACAAGCTGGATATGGTCCTGTTGATGTCGGTCAATCCCGGCTTTGGCGGTCAGAAGTTTATCCCCTCAACCCTGAAAAAACTGTGCAGGGTGCGCAAGCTGATTGATAATAGCGGGCTGAATATCCGTCTTCAGGTAGATGGTGGTGTGTCGGCCAGTAATATCCGCCAGATTGCCGAGGCCGGTGCGGATACCTTTGTTGCCGGCTCCGCCATTTTTGGTGCTGACAACTATCAGGATGTCGTGACGCAAATGCGCTCCGAGCTGGCTGAAGTCGTGGCTTTATAAACCATGACAACATCCAGCGGCCATCCATTTCTGAACAACCTGACCCTGGTCATGTACGACCTGGATGGCACGCTGGTAGAAAGCGTGCCTGAGTGCGGGAATGGTGTCATGCAGTCACTGCTATTCCATTTCCCCAAACAGTGGCCTTTGAAGTTACCTTAACCTTACGCTGGTAAAGACGTGAACAAACCCGATTGCTGTGCCCCCATGCCTGCCGGGCAACCCTTGGCAGGCTGGGTACCGGATTCGACTTCTCAGCTCTGAAAAACAGATAGTTAAGCGCTGTATATAACGCGTATGCCCTTCGCGATATATAGGCCCTGGGCTTATCCTGATAACCACTCACCGCCGGTATCAACAACTTACTCAGCAGTTCGGGTCGCTCATTGCTGGTAGCGCAAAACTGCATATTCCAGGTTGTATAGAGATCACTCCAATGCTTCGGCAGCGGATAATTAAACAGAGGTTCCTGCCCCTGCTCATCCAACTCAGAAGCACATTGGGTGTATTTACCCGGATAATGCTGGGCCAGGGTCAAGCCTGCACAGGCATTTTCGTGACGGCCACTGACTGCCTCCACGGCGGTCGCTTCAATAATATTAAAGGGCAAAATACAACGCCCCTGCGAATGGGGATAATTTCGTTGCTTTCGACCTTTCAACATCTTCACAATAGGCTGCTCAACGGAGATGAGCTTAATCGCTTTTATGAAACCCAGCCCTCTGATAGCTCCCCCCATTTCATTTCGCTTTTTTTTCCACAAATGAACACACGCTTCCAGCACTTCGGCATTTTGAATCTGGGCTTTGGTCAGTAAATTGAGCGCCAGAGCAAATGGCAATACCGATTCCAGTTCATGAATAATTTCATTTTTACCCTTTTCGAGCATGCCTTCGTTCGTTTCACTGACATTAATAATGTTATGAATAGCACGCATCAAATAATCATTGTCCTTGATATTCCTGAAAACCTCACTGACTGCCTTTTCTATTGCTTCCTGCGAAGTATCATCGGATAAGTTACCACTGATTATTTCGAATATTTCCTGAGTCCACTCACCTCTGCAATCCATCAGCTCAAGATCTATGAAAGACTGCTTAACCTTTTCCCTCACTTCGTTAACATCAAGCTTCTGTATCAGCTTGCTGGCACGAGTATGCAAGTCACTCAGGAAACCATTGACCTTTTCTGTCTCTGCCGAACTCAGTGATGTTTCTGAGCGATCAACTGCTCCTTTCATACATAGTGCAATTTTCAAATAGATTGACAATGCTTTATTGCAGATATAAACCAAAGGCCTGCTAATAAGGTAATCGGTGATCTTTTTCCTGATCGTTGACGACCCGTAACCTTTATGTGAACGCTGGCCAGATGTCGCTTTTGGATTATTGAAATTGCTCGGCATCAAGCCTTGAGTCTGCACCAGTCCCTGAACTTCAGCCTGCAACAGACCCTGAGTATCCCTGGAATTTCCTATCATGTGAATCACCCTGCATAGTTTTAGCCATATCAAGAACCTACCCTATTGATTAACCGGATAAACTGACAAATTGATCAGAATGGCTAACAAACAATAGCAGCCCTGCATCAATAAGATTCAGGAACCTTTTCAGAAACGGGGAGTCGAACGGCATGCACATTATCAATATGACGGTCATACCATGAATGCAAATTCGACGACATATGACGGATCACTCAGCGCTAAAACTCTCTGGTATTTGAACAAGATAAGATCTTCGCAAGAATCTTTATCTTCTTCAGTATCCGCCTTAAAAAGGCATGCTGAGCAATTAACTGATGAACAACGCCTTAATCTTGTCAAAAAGATCAAGTCAGATAAGCGTCCCGGCTGGTCGGTTGACTTAAAACTCAGTGAAAGACAGTTACAATTTCAGTCAATACTTTTGAAACCATTCATATTGAGTCTTAGTAAAATAGGCAAAGTTACCATTGCAGATATTGGTCAATATTAATCAGTAAGTGTGTAGGCACAATCATTCCGTGAAGAACAATGTTGACTGGCAAAAGGTTGCCGATATGTTTGAAAAAGCCTGTAAGGTAAAAGGGGCCATTATTATGATTGATGAAATTGACAGTATGCTTCCGAAACGAAACGATGCTTCGCAGTTCAATGTTAAACGGACTAACGAATTGTTAAGACATATAGAAGCAGCGAATGAGAATCGCATCATCGTGGCGGGAACCACTAAAACAGTTTATCAGTGAAAAAACGGATAAAATCATGTGTAGTACTCAAGAAAATCCTGACACCTCCCCACTCCCATCGAAGCCGGGAAAATATAATCTGAGGTCAAAAAAGAGTTTTCTTTCTATCTTAAGCACTGAAGGAGCGGCCTTTGGATAGATATCAAGCCTGGGGAAAACATCATCGGCTGTAGATTCATATCAAGCAGCCCTTTGACCACTGATTTCAGGAAAAGATCAATATCAAAGCCATACGCAACCCATGCTCAAATCCAGATACACTGATTGCCCCGCCCGATGCACTTTCATCTTCGGGCCCCCAACCGGGGCAGCATACTCGCTGATTTGCAATAGCCCCTGTAGTCATATACCCTTAGCGCAGATCATAATGACATAAAGCAGTACTAAAGAGTCTGGATAAATCCTGCCCTGGTACGGAGTTTGCTGTGAAGCCCTGTCAAAGCCAAGACCATTTTCACCAACATCGCTTTCGACTCAGATACAACGACCATAACGGCTGTTCCGATACTTCCTTGTCTTCAACTTCCCTCCACACTGCCTCCTGGCGCTGGCCATAGGCCTGCCAATTTCACTTAGCCCAACGGCAACATGGTTGTTGCCAAACATAGATAATTTCAATCAATAATCCTGTTAGCTTATTCGAGAGAGCTGCTATGACGCCTGAAGCGTTTACGCGTCTGACCAGAGAAGGATACAACCGCATCCCCGTTGTACGTGAGATTCTGGCAGACCTGGACACACCATTAACCACCTATCTCAAGCTCGCCAATGGCCGCTACTCCTACCTGCTGGAGTCCGTGGAGGGCGGTGAAAAGTGGGGCCGCTACTCGATGATTGGCCTGCCCTGTCGCACCTTGCTCCGGGTCAATGGCGATCGTATTCAGATCGAAACCGATGGCCAGATTGTCGAAGAACACACCACCAGCGACCCACTGGCGTTTATCAAGGCATTCCAGCAACGTTATCAAGTGCCGGAGTTGCCGGAACTGCCCAGATTCACCGGCGGCCTGGTGGGTTATTTTGGTTACGATACGATTCGCTACATTGAGCCCAAACTGGCACAAAGCGCCCCGAAGGACGAACTGCATACACCGGACATCCTGTTAATGGTGTCTGACGAACTGGTGGTATTCGACAACCTCAGTGGCAAACTGATCCTGATTACCCATGCGGACCCTGACCAGCCAGCCGCGCTGGAAAAAGCACAATCCCGCCTGGACAACCTTGTACGCCAGCTGCAAACCAGCCACATTCAACCTCCGGTCCAGGCCTCTCTGAACCCCGCCTGTGAAGGTGATTTTCAATCAGGCTTTGGCGAAGAAGCCTTCAAAGATTCCGTTGGCGCTATTCGGGATTACATTCTGGCAGGCGACGCAATGCAGGTGGTTCTCTCCCAGAGAATGTCGATCCCCTATGACAGTTCACCGCTGAATCTTTACCGGGCTCTGCGAAGCACCAACCCTTCCCCCTACATGTACTACATGGATCTGGGGGATTTTCATGTGGTGGGCTCTTCTCCTGAAATTCTGGCCCGGCTGGAAGATGGTGAGGTGACCGTAAGGCCCATTGCCGGCACCCGAAAACGCGGTGATACCGAAGAGAAAGATAAAGCGCTCGAACAGGAGCTGCTCAATGACCCCAAAGAGCTGGCAGAACACCTGATGCTGATCGACCTGGGAAGAAACGACGTTGGACGTGTAGCAACCACAGGCTCAGTAAAACTGACGGACAAGATGGTCATCGAGCGCTACTCCCACGTTATGCACATTGTCTCCCATGTGACGGGCGAACTGAAAAGTGGACTGGATGCCCTGGATGTACTAAAAGCTACGCTACCCGCAGGGACGTTAAGCGGGGCACCCAAAGTACGGGCCATGGAAATCATCGATGAAATGGAGCCGGTAAAACGGGGGGTCTATGGCGGCGCAGTGGGCTACCTGGCCTGGAACGGCAATATGGACACCGCTATTGCCATCAGAACAGCGGTTATCAAAGACCGGCAGCTCCATATTCAGGCCGGTGCCGGTATTGTTGCTGACTCCAGCCCTGACCTGGAATGGCAAGAAACCATGAATAAAGGGCGTGCAATGTTTCGTGCGGTAGCCATGGCCCAAACCGGATTCATTAAAGGGATGAAACACTGATGCTGTTAATGATCGACAACTACGACTCATTCACCTTTAACCTGGTTCAATACTTCTCGGAACTGGGGGCTACTGTCGATGTCCACAGGAACGATCACATCACCATTGATGACATCGAAACGCTAAAGCCAGACCATATCGTTATTTCTCCGGGCCCGTGCACGCCAAACGAAGCTGGCATATCCATGGATGTTATACGACATTTTCAGGGTAAGGTTCCGATCCTGGGAGTCTGTCTTGGCCATCAGAGCATTGGCCAGGTGTATGGCGGCAGGATTGTTCGTGCCCGACAGGTGATGCACGGGAAAGTTTCCCCGGTCTTCCATCAGGATTTCGGGGTGTTTCAGGGACTGGCCAACCCGGTCACCACAACCCGTTACCACTCACTGGTGATTGATAAAGAGAGTCTTCCTGATTGTCTTGAGGTCACCGCATGGACGCAATTTGCCGACGGCAGCAATGACGAGATCATGGGCGTTCGCCACAAAGAACTGCCCGTTGAGGGCGTGCAGTTTCATCCGGAGTCCATTATGACCGAACAGGGACATGACCTTCTGGCCAATTTTCTCAAACAGTCCATATAACCATTGAGCTAAGGGAATGAAGACATGCAGATAAAAGAAGCCATCAACCGGGTCGTACAACATCTTGACCTGAGCCGGGATGAAATGGTCGAGGTCATGCAACAGATCATGACAGGCCAGTGCAGTGACAGCCAGATTGCGGCTTTTCTGACGGGCATGCGGATGAAAAGTGAGAGCATTGAAGAGATCACCGGGGCGGCCATGGTTATGCGACAGCTGGCTACCCGGGTTGAGGTTAACACTGGGCACCTGGTGGATATTGTCGGTACCGGCGGGGATGGAGCCCACCTGTTCAACGTCTCGACAGCGTCGGCATTTGTCTGTGCGGCTGCCGGTGCCAAAGTGGCAAAACACGGCAACCGTGGGGTTTCCAGCTCAAGCGGTAGTGCCGATCTTCTGGAGCAGGCTGGTGTCAACTTGGATATCAGCCCTGATCAGGTGGCCCGCTGCATTACTGAGGTGGGGGTCGGCTTTATGTTTGCACCAGCCCACCACTCAGCCATGAAAAATGTGGTCGGTGTGCGCCGGGCGCTGGGTATTCGTACTCTGTTTAATATTCTTGGGCCGATGTCCAACCCGGCTAACGTAAAAAATCTGCTGATTGGTGTCTTTAACCGGGAGCTATGCCGCCCTATGGCTGAAGTACTGCGTGAACTGGGCAATGGGCATGTTATGGTGGTGCACTCCGTCGATGGACTGGATGAAATCAGTATTGCCAGTGCCACTCACGTTGCTGAGCTGAAGGATGGCAACATCCGCGAATACACCCTGACACCGGAAGATTTCAATATCAACTCCCAAAGCCTGATCGGGCTGGATGTAAAAGACAGTGATGAATCACTGGCGCTGATCAAAGACGCCCTCGGTAAACAGGAGGGAAAACACGCTGAAAAAGCTGCCAGCATGATCGCCCTGAATGCCGGTACCGCTATCTATCTTTCGGGGGTTGCCGGTGGCCTTGAGGAAGGTATTCTGATGGCCCGGGACGCTATCGATAGCGGCCTGGCGCTGGAGAAAATGAAAGAGCTGGCCAGCTTCACCCGCGTTTTTTCTGCAGAAGCAGCCACCTGGTCAGTGTGAGGATCCAATTCATGTCGCTACCGACGATTCTGAATAAAATCATTGCACGGAAGCATGAAGAAGTTTCTGAGCGCCGCAATATCAGGCCGCTTGATGAAGTGAAAACGCTGGCCGAACAAAACACCCCAACACGGGGCTTCGCCCGCAACCTGCTGTTACGGGTGGAAAAGCAACAGGCCGCCATCATTGCGGAAATCAAAAAAGCCTCTCCCAGTAAAGGTGTTATTCGGGAACACTTTGAGCCTGCTGACATCGCCAGAAGCTACGAACGCTCCGGAGCCTGCTGCCTGTCCGTGTTGACGGACCAGGATTTTTTTCAGGGGAGTGATCGCTTTTTACAGGCTGCTCGAGATGCCTGCTCTCTGCCTGTACTACGTAAAGACTTTATGGTCGACCCGTATCAGATATATGAAGCCCGGATGATTGGTGCTGACTGTATCCTGCTGATTGTCTCCGCACTGTCTGACCAACAGCTCAGAGAGTTTAATGAGCTGGCACAGTCCCTTGGAATGGACGTTCTGGTTGAGGTACACGGGGCCGATGAGCTGGCAAGAGCGTTGCCAATATCAGGCGCTATTCTCGGCATCAACAATCGCAATCTGCATACGTTTGAAGTCAGTCTGAATAACACGTTTGAGTTGCTGAACCGGATTCCTGATGGTCGGCTGGTGGTTACGGAAAGTGGTATACACACAAAGCAGGATGTGGAATCCATGGTCTCGCACAATGTGAAAAGCTTTCTGGTGGGTGAGGCTTTTATGCGCCAGGAAGATCCGGGAGAAGCGCTCAGCGGATTGTTTGGCAGTTACTTATGATTAAAGGCCGCCCTGAGAGGGGTGGCCAATCTTTATCACGTCAACTATTGAATAATCCCACAGGCTATTCTGGCACCACCGCCACCCAGGGGAGGGTTGTCAGAATAGTTATCGGAACCAGCATGAATCACCAGTGAACGCCCCTTCAGTTCAGAGAGTGAAAGTCGAGGTGCTACAACAGGGCTGACCGCGTTTCCATATTCATCAACCATTAATACCGGCAAATCCCCTGAATGCCCGTGACCTTCGGGCCCCTCGTGATGACCGGTGCTGTTTGGGTCATAGTGATCACCTGCGGCCAGGGCAGCAACGCTCTGGCCACCTTTTTCTCCTGGCTCACAGGAGGGGTTTTCATGAACATGAAAGCCATGCTTCCCGGGTGGCAGATCATGCAGTGCCGGCTGCAGTCTAATCCCTTTGGTGACATCATCATCGTCAGCATGATGTATAAATATGTTGCCTATTGTTGGCCCATTACCTGCCGGAGTCACCTGAAACATCGCAACTTCCAGCTTTTCCTCTACCTTGCCTTCACCCTGACCCGTATTATTTGAACACCCAGACAGCAAAGCAGATAGTGCGATCGGCAGAGCCAGGAACCTGATACCTTTATTAACCATGTTATGAAACCCCTGAGAAAACATATAAGCCTCAGTATAGGTTTCAATGACACTCAACAAGGGCTGATTGTTTCGGCTATTCTAACGGGTGCCAAACACAACCATGGTTTTTCCTTTTACCGAAACAAGCCCCTGGGTCTCAAGGCTTTTCAGAACCCGTCCAACCATTTCACGGGAGCAACCGACAATACGACCAATTTCCTGACGGGTTATTTTGATCTGCATCCCATCAGGGTGCGTCATGGCATCGGGTTGACGGCATAAATCCAGCAAGGTTCTGGCCACCCGGCCGGTAACATCGAGAAATGCCAGATCCCCCATCTTCCGGGTGGTATCCTTCAAACGGGCAGCCATCTGGCCAGACAGCATCATCAGAATCTCGGGTTCTTTCTGCACCAGATCCCGGAACTGCCGGTAACTGATTTCCGCTACCTCACAGGCGGTCTTGGCCTTAACCCAGGCGCTGCGTTCCTGCTGATCCTCGTCGAAAAGACCCATTTCTCCAAAAAAGTCCCCCTGATTCAGATAGGCGACGATCATCTCACGACCATCATCGTCTTCGATAACCACGGATACAGCACCCTTGACGATGTAATAAAGGGTCTCTGAAGTGTCACCGGCACAGAGTATGGTACTTCTGGCCGGATAGTTTTTCCGGGAGCACATGTCCAAAAAAACAGACAAAAAGTGTTTTACTCCGGAGGCTGGTCTGACAGGTAAATTCTTTGCCAACATCTTTTCACCACAACTGCCTTGTTTTGGTCACATCATACCGCAAACTTTTCTTGACTGTCTTGGCACTATTCGATGAATGGGTGCTGTTACGAAGAATACAGAATTCTGATTGAATGGCTGTTTTGACGCAAAGGCTTTAGAATTGCCCCCAAATAGAAACAGTCAAACGAGAACAGGAATTTCAAATGAAGGCACAAGTCAAGTGGGTTGATAACCAGCGTTTTCTGGGACTGACCGACAGTGGCAACTCCATCGTTATGGATGCCGATAAACACCATAAGAGCGCACCGAGCCCCATGGAGATGGTGCTGATGGGTTTAGGTGGCTGTTCTTCGGTGGACGTGGTTAATATCCTGGAAAAAGCGCGTCAGAAAGTGACCAGCTGCCATGTGGACATTGAATCCGAACGTGCTGATGCCATTCCCGCCGTATTTACCAGAATACATCTGTCTTTTGTGGTGAAAGGCAGCAAGATCAAAGCATCCCAGGTGGAACGTGCCGTAAACTTATCCGCCGAAAAATACTGCTCGGTTGCCCATATGCTAGGCAAAGGTGGTGTTGAAATCACCCACAGTTACGAGATTATCGAAACCGAGTAGAGGATTTAAACCACAAAGACACGAAGGAAGCCTTTTTTGTTTGCTGAACCTGGATCAAAACAACTTTGTGTCTTTGTGGCCCTCTTCTGTTTAACCCGGCGGCCACTGCATTTGACGTCCCGCCAGCAAATGCAGGTGTATATGGTAGACCGACTGCCCACCTTGGCTGTTGGTATTCACGGCCAGGCGAAAGCCATCCTCACTTACCCCTTCGCTGGCCGCGATGTCTTTTGCCACCAGCATCATCTTGCCCAGCAGTGACTGGTCTTCTGCTACAGCGTCATTCATGGTCGCAATATGCTTTTTGGGAATGACCAGAATATGGGTTGGAGCCGCCGGGTTAATATCCCTGAAGGCCACTACCTGATCATCTTCAAATACTTTATCTGCGGGAATATCGCCCTCAGCAATTTTACAGAAAAGACAACTCATTAAACCCACTCCTTGCCTATATAAAAAATCCAGTCACCCTGCAGTAACAGGCTGCTCTATTTCCCGTTCCCACAACAGCGTTGCACCAACGACCGCAGCAGGAATAATCAGCAAATTGATCAACGGTATCAACATGGCCAGGTTAACAACCGCACCAAAAGGCCACGACGTTGATAGCTTTGGTTTCAATCGTGATAACATGTCGGAAAATGAGACACCCCGGTTATCCGCTGCATAGTCACAGTACTGGATAGCCATCATCCAGCCATTGAATAAAAACCACAACACCAATCCCAGCACCGGAACAAAAGACAGTATCAGCAGCACGATTGCCCGGGGCAGGAAATACAACAGTTTGCGCAACTCCCGGCCAATACTTCTCGGCACAATTGTCAGCCAGTCAGACAATTTAAGATCAGGCAGCTCAGCGCCTTCCATTCGCTGCACTTTTTCCGCCAACAGTGCATTAAACGGGGCCGCAATAAAATTCCCGATAATGGTAAAGGTAAAAAACATCACGGCCGCCAGGGCCAGAAAAAACAGCGGCCATAGCAGATACTCCAGAAACGCCAGCCACTCTGGCATCCAGCCGGTGAGTTGCTCCATCCACAGAGAGAAATGGCCCGATGCCCAATAAATAATCCCGGAAAACACCAGGATATTAATGACCAGCGGAATCAAAACAAACCATCGCAATTGTGGCAGTAAAATCATTTTCAGTCCCTGGATAAAGTAACCGGGGCCTGATGCAGGGGTATTATGTATCATCACTTTATTGTTAATGCTTGCCAGAAACCGAAATATTACACCAGCATCAGCTATTTCTCTTGTTTTCTTCTCTTGTGCTTTTCTCTTGAGCAATAGGGACAGACAATAAGACCCATAATTTTTGCCAATTGCCATGGCTCAAAGGCTATAGCTATTATAAGGCCATTTAATCATTACCCCTTATTAATGGAGTACATAATGAGCATAACCAGACACTCCCGCCTGTTAATTCTTGGTTCCGGGCCTGCGGGCTATACCGCCGCTGTCTATGCCGCCAGGGCCAATCTCAATCCGGTCATGATTACCGGCATGCAACAGGGGGGCCAGCTGACCACCACAACGGATGTCGATAACTGGCCAGGTGGACAGGAAGGGCTTCAGGGCCCCGGCCTGATGATGGAGATGGAAGCCCACGCCAAACGCTTTGGTACTGAAATTATTTTTGATCATATCGAAGAAGTGGATTTCAGCCAAAAGCCCTACACCCTGAAAGGCAGCCACACGTATACCTGCGACGCCCTGATTATCGCCACCGGAGCCAGCGCACGCTATCTGGGCCTGGACAGTGAAGAAGCCTTCAAGGGTAAAGGGGTGTCTGCCTGCGCAACCTGTGATGGATTCTTTTATAAAAATAAAGATGTGGTCGTGGTCGGTGGCGGCAACACGGCGGTGGAAGAAGCACTCTATCTCTCTAACATTGCCAGAACCGTTACCGTGATTCATCGACGCCAGCAATTTCGCTCAGAAAAGATCCTTCAGGACAAATTGATGGATCGCGTGCAGAACGGCAATATCAAACTGGTTCTTGACTCTGTTCTGGATGAAGTTCTGGGCGACGACATGGGGGTCACCGGCGTCCGGGTTAAAAATGTGCTAAGTGGTGAATCTGAAGAAATATCCGCAATGGGCTGCTTTATCGCCATTGGCCATACGCCAAATACCGGTATTTTTGCCGGTCAGCTGGACATGAAAGATGGCTATATACGGGTGAATAGCGGTCTGGCAGGCAATGCCACACTGACGTCAAAAGAGGGAGTTTTTGCCGCCGGGGATGTTATGGATCATATCTATCGCCAGGCGATTACCTCTGCCGGTACTGGCTGCATGGCAGCATTGGATGCCGAGAAGTATCTGGATGCCCTGGAAGCTTAAATAGAGTGGCTACAGGCTTCTTCGCCAGGAAGCCTGTAAGTCACCGTTTATTTATCGGTGGTGGTTCCTTCTTTCGCTGACTCACCGTAACCGTACTCTTCAGCCAACGCTCCCTGTTCATCAGGGCTGGATTTAGGCGCATAGTCCTTGGGCTGCTCCAGGGGGGGCGTGCGTTCATTACGACGCTTATGAATCTTCCCGGACAGCAGTGCGTTACTGCTTAACAGGGAGTCGCCAAGCCGGTTGCGGACTTCTTCATCCTTACAGAGCGCTTCCGCACCATTGGCCAGATGCTCATGGACATCCCGGTAGGTATCGGTCAGTTTATTGATCAGGTGGGCTGATGTGGTGAAGTGATCTCCCACACGCTCCTGGTACTCTTTGAATTCCTGCTGAAGTTCATCCAGCTGACTCTCCAGCCTGCCGTTACGGGATTTTGCACCGGACAGTAAATGGTAAACGAGCGCACCACACAGAATCCCCGTCAGAAACGCCAGACTACCGATAAACCAAAGTACGTTCATGTTTTCCACAGTATCGCCTCACTCAGTGGGGCCCGCGCCCTTGTCATTAAATCACAACGCCATGTGCTTTAGCGCCTGCCTATAAACAGATTGTATAGATTCCATTGAAGTTGGCCTAGCCCATACCGGCAAAAGCCAGATTCGATCAAAACTCGCAGACTTTGTCCACCACTTACTTTGTATAGTTGCTTTCGTCAAAGAGTGATAAAAGAACATCAAAGCCTATAATGACCGAACCCGGCCTGAAAAGGTTCAGTTCAGCAAGCCTTGCCACCTGACCGGAGTCCAGTTACATTGACAGCTTTTGCCCCGTTGGCAAATATGAAAACAATAAGCAGCGCTCCTTTATCCAGTATTTGATTATGACCCCGCAAGCTTGTTATCACAGGGATATCACCCAAAAAGGTTTTAGCAGGGACCCGGCCCAGGCTGAGGCGGTAAAACACTTGCAAAACCTCTATGAACAGCTGATCCAACCACCCGGGGGATCACTCCTCAAGAAGATCAAAGGTGCCCTCGGCAAGCCCCGTGAGCCATTACGTGGCCTCTATTTCTGGGGGGGCGTTGGCCGGGGTAAAACCTGGCTTATGGACACCTTTTATCACTGCCTGCCCTTTCAGGATAAGCTGCGCATGCACTTCCACCACTTTATGCGCCGGGTGCATGCCGAGCTTAAGACACTGGAGGGGCAGAAAAACCCGCTATCAAGCGTCGCTGAACGTCTTTCCAAAGAAGCAAGGATCATCTGCTTTGATGAGTTCTTTGTTTCCGACATCACGGACGCCATGATTCTGGCCGGTTTGATGGATCAGCTGTTTCAGCGGGGCGTCACCCTGGTCGCCACATCGAATGTGGACCCCGACCTTCTCTACAGCGATGGACTGCAAAGGGCCCGCTTCCTTCCGGCCATCGACCTGATTAAAAAGCACACCCTGGTGGTGAATGTTGATGGCAATATTGACTATCGCCTGCGTCTTCTGGAAAAAGCTGAAACCTACTATTGCCCCCTCAATAAAGCCAACCATGAAAAGCTGGAGCGGATATTTTCAGAGCTGGCTGCTGACCCGGAACATATTGAGTCGGGCCAGAGCATCGAAATATCAGGACGCCCGATTAACACCGTAAAGTCAGGCAGAGATGTGGCCTGGTTTACCTTTACGGATCTGTGCGATGGCCCCCGCAGCCAGAATGACTATATCGAGCTTGCCTGCCTGTACCATTCAGTCATTGTTCAGGATGTCCCTCAGTTTGATGCCAACCGGAATGATCAGGCCCGTCGTTTCATCAATCTGATTGACGAGTTCTATGACCGTGGCGTAAAACTTATTTTATCCTGTGAAGTTCATCTTGAAGCACTCTATGCCAGTGGTACTCTGTCGTTTGAGTTCAAGAGAACGCGCAGTCGTCTGCAGGAGATGCAGTCTACAGAGTATCTTGCCCGGCCTCATAAGCCATAAGTGCGTCGAAAATAAATACAGGAGTTTCATCGTATGGATCTTGGTATTCAAAACAAAGTTTTCATATCGATGGGCTGGTCATCAATGCCGGAGGCCCGGCACCGGGATTCTTTGAAGAGTTTGATGATCAAGCCTGGCAGGCTGCTTTTGAATTGACGCTGATGAGCGCCATACGACTGATCAGGGCAACGCTGCCTGCGCTTAAAGTAAACGGCGGCAGCATTCTTACCCTGACCTCCTCCGCCGTAAAGGAACCCATCGATATTCTGGTGATGAGTAATGTCATGCGTTCAGGCGTCAACAGCCTGGTAAAAACACTCGCAACCGATCTGGCGCAATACAATATCCTTATTCAAAGCAATACTTCTCTGCAAGCCCTCAACAGCTTGATATTTTCACTGTGCAGAGTGACCAGAAATCAGGGTGGTAAATGACGGTGAAGGACGTGGTTCGCATCAGTCAACCAGCCGGTTATGCAGCAGTTGGGCAGTCGAAAAGCATTTTTTGTTTTTCCCCGGGCAATAGATGTTTGACCACTAGCAAGGGATGCCGGTTTGAGCCAATCGGGTACAATCTCACCTAACAGGGGGCTTTGCAAAGTTTGAGCAGGATTGCCTGAATCAACAGAAACATTGCTTTTACAGGCCTCCAGGTAGATTGTTAACAGCTCTTCGACCTTTTCGTGAACCGCATTTATGCTTTTCAAAAGTTCACTTCGGGAAGCCGTTATATCAACAATTAATTTATTGTCGTCTGATCTGTTCCAGAAAAGGTGCTGAAATTTAGCAAATAAATCGTCAAAATCCGAAGTGTTGATAACCCTGTTAAAAAAACCATCCTGAAAAAAATGTTCGGAATAAGTTTCGCTCAATTTAACCAGCTCTTGCTCGACAATATCGAGACCAGGCATACCATCAATATTACCCACACGCTTTAGATATGCAGGGTATTTAGTCATAACTGACAAAAAGTTTGCCTTTTCATAATCAGTGATTGCCTCAATAATTTTGCCCATTTCTTTTTTAATGCCATCCACTTTCAGAGCTTCAGCAATCTCATCTGTTTTTTTTCTGATCGTATCCTTGTCATCTTTATCTGCCAACTGCAATTGAACCCGATTCATCAGCATGATCAATCGCTCTGTAGCCAGCTGAAGTTTCCCGAATAAGGGGATAAAATGTTCAAGGTATATCAACTGCTGAGCCTGTTGGGTGAAGTCCGGAATACCGATATTACTTTTCTCAACCCTGTTCCTGATCTTTTTCTTCAGTGTGTCAATGATTACCAGCAACACTTCGTGCTGTGCGGTTTCTCTATCCATTACCGGTAACTCATGATTTTTGTTAGTCACCAGCATTGCTGCGTTACAACCGACTTTTGGGTGCCCGCCAACACCACCAGGAATAAGCATCCGGTAAGTTGCTCCAGTGGCATCTTCACCAGACTCAGTGGTCAAAATCGGAAACTGGCATTTTTTAAGCTCGATACAAGGTGGGCTATTAAACAACTCTTGATGCCTGAGCGTTGGTGAAGTCTGACAGCCATGCCACTCTGAAGAAATATTCGTATAGTGTTTATGACGTCCAATGTAGCCATGATAGCAACATACGACCCCATCCCTGACGAATACGAATCCCGCTTCAGCCATGTTTTCCGGAGACAGATTATCTGTAAATGTAGTGTCCTCTAACTCACCGTCATCGGTGTAATAACTTTTTTCAATCATTAGTTTTACGGCATTAACATCATGTCGTTGAACTTCAGTCAAGGCGTAAATACTTTTCTCACTTAATCTCCTGACAATCCCTTGAAAATCAGTGCCACGCCAGGCATCGCCAACCACCATATAACGGCTGGATAAATCCATTTCTACAAGGCAACTGCCTACCCTGCACGGATCGACCAGGATAGGATGATCGCAGGATACCGCCCTTACAATCCGGCCACTGTAGACACGGTGGGATTTCTTTTTTTCGTCCTTTTTTTCGTCTGAATATATATTTAGCTTTGTTACATCCCCAAACCCATCGTAAGGTTTATCTACACGATAAAAATCTCTTAGGTCCCAATGATATTTGACTTTAAGTGTTACATTCATCGAACTTTCACCACCCCGTGATTTCACCCATTTGAGATGACTTGCTGACAATGAAAGATCAGACCTTCATTAACCGATTTAGTTCTATCGAGTCATTTCAGGAATTATGATTATTTCCACAAAATGACAGAACACCCAAAGAATCTATAGAAAGAATTAAACAGAAGGTTGAACTTCCCTCTCAACGATAGAGGTGGAGAATTCATTAATTTCTTTGAAAATGAGATACTTCTTTTTTCTTCTCAGTGCTGATCTCACCTTTCGCGGCAACTCTGAAAAGCAATAGATCACTGAACGATTGGAATCAAGGTCAATCCTTGTAGTGGCTGGAACATACCAGTACATATACTGCTTACGTTTTGAATAAATCACAGCCCCGGCCTCCAGATGATTAAGTTAAAGAATTTGCCTGTTGATCATTTAGTCAACTTAACCCTGAAAAAGTTCCCCTGAAGGCTGTATAAAAGTAGCAACCATCCAAAATCTTCATAAAGACAGCTGCTTATTCTAACTATCCTGCGGCCTTCCTGGCTGCCCGAACCTGATCATAAGCGCCCTGAATTTCCTGGGTTTTTTCTTTGGCAACCGCCATCATTTCCTCAGGCAACCCCTTTGCCACCAGTTTATCCGGATGGTGTTCGCTCATCAGCTTACGATAAGCCTTCTTGACTTCAGCATCTGAGGCACTGTCTGACACGCCCAGAACATCATAGGCCCGCTTCAGATCCATTCCTGAAGATGATCGGTTGCCACCGGCTCCGGAATGATAGCCACCTTGCTGGTAATACTCTCTCTGGGCAATAAACCGTTTGTGAATTTGCTCAAAAGCAAAGTTGCCCACCCCCAGAATACTGCAAACCTGCTTGAATACCGCTTTTTCTGAAGGGCTCAACCCACCGTCGGCATAGGCTGCCGACAGCTGAATCTCCAGAAACATGGGAATCAGTGTGCTGGCACCGGCCACCTCACGAAATGACCGAAGCGCACCTTCAATATCGGAAGACGGCTTCTTGCCCTCATTAAACAGCTCTATTGCCATCCTGCGCTGCTCTTCTGAGAGGCGCATGTTGTCCATAATGGCTCGTGCTGTCTCTATTTCGTACTCACTTACCCGGCCGTCCGCTTTTGCCACACGGCCCATCACCAGAAACGTTGCCCTGAAAAAGGCGGTCTGGGCTTTTTGACGATAAGCGGCAGAAGTCCCGAAGCCAGCAGCTCCCTGCCCACCTAAATAGGTCCGGTTAATCCAGGAACCCACAAATGCGCCCAAAATAGCGCCAAAGGGTCCACCGGTCATGAATCCAACCAACGCGCCAATTACTATTGCGGTCATGAAGTCCTGCTCTGATCTTGAAGATTGTTTTGGCTTTGCGGCCGGTCCTGCTGCTGTTTTTGAAGATAGCCTTCCAGTGCCTGTAGCCGTTCAACAGAACCCACATCCGTCCAGAAACCATGGTGGTACTGGCCACTGACCCGGCCCTGTTGCATGGCCTCAATCAATAACGGAGCCAGGGCAAAGGCTGTGCCACGCTGACAGCCGTCAAATAATCGCGGGGATAGTATGCTGACGCCACTGAATGTCAGTCCGGCTTTTTCCGGCATTGCTGCTTTCTCAAAAAGAATCCCATCGTCGAGACAAAAATCCCCTGCAGGATGGAAGTCCGGATTATCGACCATCACCAGATGCGCCAGCATGCCTTGCGGGAGCTGCAGATTTTTCAGGCAGATATCCGTATATACATCCCCATTCACCACCACAAACGGTGCATCACTTTCGCCCGCCTGACCTTGAGCCAGCAGCGGCAGGGCTCGACAAATCCCACCGCCGGTTTCCAGAGGCTCACCTTCAGGAGAATACTGAATAGTTACCCCCCAGCCGGAACCTGAGCCAAGTGCCTCCTCAATCTTTTCTCCCAACCAGCCATGATTAATGACCAGCTCCCTGAAACCAGCCTGCGCCAGCCGCTCGATATGATAGGTAATCAGGGGTTTTCCTGCCACTGGTACCAGCGGTTTGGGAATGGACAGGGTAATGGGTCTGAGTCTTTTGCCATAACCAGCAGCAAGTATCATGGCCTTCATACGCCAGCTTCCTCCATTACCTGTTTGAGCCGCCCTTTAACCAGAGGTTCAACGCCCTTTTGCAGCCACTCAGCATGGGCTTTGAATTGAGGGTATCGCTGGCAGATGGACACCACATACCCCAGGGTTCTTGGAATATCGTTCAGGTAGCCGGATTTGCTATCACGCAGCCATAACCTGGAAAAGATCCCCAGACATTTCAGATGACGCTGTAAACCCGTGAGATCAAACCAGATTTTCAGCTGTTCCCGGTCATAATCTGCCAGCACCGGATGACGGGCAATAAAGGAGGATAACCAGCAGTCTATCTTTTCTTCAGGCCAGGCTATGTAGCAGTCCCTCAATAAAGACACGACGTCATAAAGCAATGGCCCATGCAGCGCTCCCTGAAAATCAATAACCCCGACAGTGCCATCCGGTGCCAGCATCAGGTTTCGGGAATGGTAATCACGATGAACCGTTCCCTTTGGCTGCTCAAGAAACGTTGTTACCAGCGAGGAGAACAGCCCCGTCAGCGGCTGCATAATGTGAGGATCTTCAGCATCAAATCCCATAAGTGCCCCAAGAAACCACTGGGGATAAAGAGACAGCTCAAGGCGGATCAGCTTTTCATCGTAGGGAGGCAGGTTATCAGGCAACTGTTGCTGCACGGTGAGTAAGGTGTCCAGAAGCTGCGGATAGTGCTGGTTGGCGGCAGAACCTTGCAGTAAAACCTGCATTGGCGTATCCCCCAGATCCTCCTGAAGCATAAAGCCATGCTCATAATCAACCGCAAACACCTCAGGAACGTGAACCCCGCCTGCCCGCCAGTGAGTGGCTATCTCAACAAAGGTGCGGGTATCTTCCGTTGCCGGAGGAGCATCTACGGCAACCAGCGTCCGCTGAGGGGTTTTAACCCGATAATATTTTCGAAAACCGGCGTCACTGCCAATGGCCTGTAAAGGCATTGAAGCACCTGCATCAAGGTCCCCATGATCAAAGGCAGGGCTTTGTCCGCCAGATAACACTGTGACAACCCATTGTGCCAGTTGTTCCCGACGACAAGATGCTTCAGAAACGTTCTGAAGCTCTGAAATTGTTGTGGCCAACGCTTTTGCTTCCCATTAGCAATGTCAGATCAATACCCAAGACTATCACAGAGAGCTATTCTGGCCTATTGGCGCTTAGGCTCTATTGACATAAGGTTCCCGGCCCGGGAGAAAATGAAAAGCCTGTGGCCATTTGACATTTCAGGCTCTCGTGTCCAAAGTTCCCAATGGATTTAACACTGCATTTCCTGTGCAAATGCATATAGAATATTGCGACTCAAATGCAGTAAGAATGTTGCCCCAGGATTGCTGAGCTTATGGATATGCACCCATTACCCTTTACCCCAAAAGCACTGACACTGGTCATTGCAACCAGCATTATTGCCAGCCAGCCAGCAGCCAGAGTTATTGCCGCTGAACCCTCGGGTGGTCAACAGAGCGAATGGCACTGCCAGACACTGGCTAATGGTCATTGGAGTTGTCATCCTGCCACCGGCAAATCCAAACCGGTGCAACCGAAGCCCGGGGCCAAACAGCAGGTCAGAAACCCGAAAAAACCGGCGACGCCGATAAAGCCTGCCACCAACGGTCAAAACGCCGCCCTCAAACAACAACTGGACTGGCAACCTATCCGGAACCTCTCTGCACAGAGAAGATCAACTGAGCCTTTCTATAGCTGCGGCGCTTATATCGAGCCGCCCAGACCTGGCAAAGACTATAGCGGGGACAGCAATAATGCACCCATTGTCGCCGAGTCCAATGAGTCAAGTTATGACAAAGACTCAGTTGCCACCTTCAAGGGTGATGTTACGGTCCGTCAGGGCAGTCGGCAGTTTGAAAGTGACCACGCCACGCTGGACAAAAGTCGGAACCATGGCCAGTTCGAAGGCAACGTTCGCTTTCGGGACAGTGGCGTCCTGCTGGTCGGTGACAAAGGTGATCTAAAGCTCGACAGTGGCCGTGCAACCCTTGAGAATACCGCTTATGTGATGCATGAGCAGAAAGCCCGCGGCAGCGCTAAACGCATCGTCCGCAATGAAGACACTACACTTGAGTTGTCTGACGCCACCTACACCACCTGCCCTCCGGGTGACAAAGGCTGGCAGCTGTCCGGGCAACAGGTAACCCTTGATATGGGTAGTGGTCAGGGTCTGGCCAAAAATGCCGTCGTTCGTGTGCAAGGGCTGCCAATCCTCTACACGCCATATTTGTCTTTCCCTATTGATGACCGCAGAAAGTCCGGTTTCCTTTACCCTACGCTATCCCAAAGCAGTGATAACGGTTTGGACTTTGCCATTCCTTATTACCTGAATATTGCACCCAACTATGATGCCACCCTGACACCCAGATATATGAGCAAACGGGGATTAATGCTGGAGAACGAATTCCGCTATCTGGTGGGTAACACCCGGGGTGAACTGGGGCTTTCCGGATTGCTGGACAAAGATCAGCTGAAAAAAGAGAACCCTTATTACAATGACCACCGCTGGTTGCTCAACTATCGTCAGCAGACCAACCTGACCAGCCGCTGGACGGCAGAAGTCGACTACGCCAAAGCCAGTGATAAAAACTATCTGGATGATTTCAGCACCAGCCTTAACCTGTCTGCCAACGCACCGCTGAACCAGCGGATAGGTACCCGCTACCTGGGAGGGGATACCAACCACAGCTGGCAGTTTAGTGTGGATGCTCACCAATACCAGAATATGAACCAGACGGCCGATGACCCTTATAACAAACTGCCGCAAATCAAACTGTCTGGTAACTGGCTGGCCAGTAGCCGCCTGAACCTGAATTATGTGGCCGACTACACGAAGTTCTCCCGTGATGATAATTGGCATTATGTTAAGGCAGAATCGAAAACAACACCGAATAACGAATACTTCGAGAGCGTATACGACGAAGGTTATGGTATTAAAAGCGCCAATGGTGAACGGCTCTACCTGGAAACCGGGGCAGGTTACTCTTTTGACTGGAGCTATGCATTTATCCGCCCGGCGGTGAAGGTGCAACATGTTGAATACCGGCTGACGGACCTGAGTGCAACTGAGGTAGAGACTGACCTGAATAGGGCCTACGGCAACTTCGCCGCTGCTGACTACACCGAGTCACCCAAGACAACAGTACCCACATTCAGCATTGACAGCGGCCTTTACTTTGACCGATTCACCAATATCGGTGGCACCGAATTCACCCACACTCTTGAGCCCAGGATGAAGTATCTCTACTCCCCTCATAAAGAAGGGCAGGAGATGAACCCGGTGTTTGATACCGCACTGATGAACTTCAACTACAACTCACTCTGGCGTGACAGCCGCTTCTCCGGCCACGACCGGTTAGGTGATGCCAACCACCTCTCCCTGGGCCTGACAACCCGGCTGATAGAAGATGATGGCTTTGAGCGGGTGCGCTTTGGCATTGGTCAGATCATCTATTTTGAAGATCGTCAACTCTGGATCAGCCCTATCGCCGGTATTGACCAGGGTGTTACTGACCAGGACCTGGATACCAACCCGGGCGATGAGACCAAGCGTCTGCTGGAAGAAATGCAGGATTCAGTGTCACCACTGGCATCGGAACTGGTCTATAACATTAATCGCAGTATGAACATCCATCAGGATCTGATGTGGGATACCAGTAACAACAAACTGGACAGCTACGGTCTTTACTACCAGTACAAGCCGGATGATCGCCGTGTCATGAACGCTGGCTATCGTTTCCTGCGTCAGGCTGATCGTTTTGTTAAAAACGAGCTGGATCAAAATACCGGCCTGACCACCGACAACAACCTGAGCCAGACCGACCTCTCTATCGCATGGCCTGTGACCAACAACTGGTCAGCCATGGGCCGCTGGCAGTACGATTTAACCAACAGGCGGAACCTTGAGATATTATCCGGAGTCGAATATAACAGTTGCTGTTATCAGGTACGTGTACTGTGGCGCAAGTGGGTTGAGGATGATGACAACATTGATCACCCTGACAGCAAAAACGGCGTATTTCTCCAGTTTGTCCTGAGAGGACTTGGCGATCTGACCGGTGGCACCACAAAACAGTACATCAAAGGTATTAAAGGTTACGCAGGGGATGAGAAGTAAATGATGAAGGGATTAAAAAGCATGGCACTGGCTTCCCTGTGCCTGCTGTCTTTCAGCAGTGGTGGCGTTTACGCACAGTCAAATGACGCGGCGCAAACCCCACAGAAAGGCACCATCCGAAACCAGCTGGCACTGGATCGAATCGTTGCCAAAATTGATCAGGACGTGATCATGCAGAGTGAGCTGGATGCCCGTGTTGAGGCTGTGCATCGCCAGCTGGCATCCAGAAATATCGACCTGCCGCCGGAAGATGTGCTTAAAAACCAGGTACTGGAACAGCTGATACTGGAAAACATTCAGATCCAGATGGGCAAGCGCGGAGGCATCCGCATTGATGACTGGGCTCTTAATGACGCCATTGCCCGAATCGCCCAGCGCAACCAGATGACCCTGGAAGCGTTCCGGCAAAACCTGGAAGCGGATGGCCTGTCGTTCAGCCAGGCCCGTGAAGAAATCCGCCGGGAAATGATTCTAAACCGTGTTCGCCAGCGCCAGGTTGCCCAGCGGGTCCAGGTCAGCGAACAGGAAATTGATAACTTCCTGAGCTCTCCTGAAGGGCTGGCGCAAGTGCAGACGGAATATCGTCTGGGTCATATTCTGATTGCCACACCGGACAATGCCACGCCCGACCAGGTCCAGAGTGCAGAGCGCCTTGCTGATGACCTGTCCGGACAACTGCGCCAGGGGGCAGACTTTCAGGCCCTGGCCATTGCCAACTCCAGGGGGCAGAATGCCCTGGAAGGTGGCGACCTCGGCTGGCGAAAAGCCGACCAGCTCCCCACACTTTTTGCGGAACAGGCCATTAACATGACCCCGGGGCAGACCTCCGACGCTATCCGCAGCCCTGCCGGTTTCCATATCATCAAACTTATGGATACCAGGGGGAATAAAAAAGTGGTTCAGAGTCAGGTTCATGTTCGCCATATCCTGATCAAGCCCAATGAAATTCGCAGTAACCTTGAGTCCCAGATGCAGGCGAAGAAACTGTATCAGCGGGTTCAGGCAGGGGAAGCGTTCAGCGAGCTTGCCAAAGCGTATTCTGACGATACCGCTTCCGCGCTCAATGGTGGTGATATGGGATGGATCTCTCCAGAAACACTGGTTCCGGAATTCCAGACCGTGATGAACATCATTCCGGAAAAAGTAGTCAGCGAGCCATTTCGCACCACCTACGGCTGGCATATTCTTGAAGTGCTGGGCAAACGGCAGTCTGACATCAGCACCCAGGTTCGCCGCAACCAGGTAAGAGAACTGCTCAGTAATCGCAAGTTTGAAGAAGAACTGCAAGTCTGGCTGCGGGAAATCCGCGATCAGGCCTACGTTGAGATCCAGCTCTGATATGACCGGTTTCACCACCCAACCCATTCCCCGGCTGGTGGTTACCGCCGGGGAGCCTGCAGGCATCGGTCCCGACCTTTGCCTGATGCTGGCAACCCAGGGCCACGAGCTTTCCAAACCGGTGCAACTGGTGATCGCAGCTGATCCGGAGCTATTGGCACAACGGGCAATACAGCTGGGCCTTTCCGTTGACCTGCAACTCTTTAGCCCGGATATCAGAGAACCTTCCCGGGCAAACACCCTGGTGGTTGCCCCGGTCTCCATGGCCACCCCGGCAACAGCGGGTGCCGTTAACCCCGCTAACGGTCAATATGTTCTCGATACCCTGAAGTTAGCCCTGGATGGGTGCATGAACGGCCTTTTTGATGGAATGGTGACCGGCCCTGTTCATAAAGAAGTGATCAATAACGCTGGTATTCCCTTTAGTGGCCACACTGAGTTTCTTGCAGATCAGACCCACACCGGGAAAGTTGTGATGATGCTGGCGACAGAGGGCTTAAGAGTCGCCCTGGCCACCACCCATTTGCCGCTTTCAGAAGTTTCTTCAGCGATTACCCATGACTCCCTGACCCAGGTTATTCACATTCTTCATCGGGAGTTACAGGACAAGTTTGCGATCCGAACGCCTCATATTCTTGTCTGTGGACTGAACCCCCATGCCGGCGAGGGTGGCCACCTGGGAATGGAAGAGATTGAAACCATTATTCCCGTTCTGCAGAATTGCAGGGCTCAGGGGATGAACCTGACCGGCCCCTTACCCGCTGACACCCTGTTTAACCCAAAACTGCTGCAACAGGCTGATGCCGTACTGGCCATGTACCATGACCAGGGATTACCGGTACTCAAATACAAAGGCTTTGGGCAAGCCGTCAATATCACCCTGGGGCTGCCGATTGTCCGCACCTCGGTGGATCATGGCACCGCCCTGGATCTTGCTGGCACCGGGAACATTGACTCAGGCAGTTTATACACCGCCATCGAAACGGCACTGGAGATGCTTTCCTTCCCTGATTGACATCCTCCCCATTGATTCTGAGAAATCAGTGTGGGGTCTATAGGATTAGTCCTTTAATAAAATAAGTTTCCTGTATCAATCAGTATGCAATATCCGCTACTTTTATATCTTCACTAAGCTGACTTTTTGATGACGAGGCTTTGCTTTTCCGGCTCTCTTCCAGAATCCAGCTTCTGAATACTTTCGCCTTGGGATGCAAGTACTGACGGGCAGGAGAAGTAAGATAGAATCCCTCAGAAGCCCTGACTCTTTGCCGCAATGGTGCCACCAGCTCACCACTGGTCAACATTCCTGCGACAAGGGATGTCCGGCCCAGCGCAAAACCCTGACCATACTTCGCCATTTCCAGTGCTGTAATCAGGGTATCAAACTGCAGGCCTGGAGAGTTTTCGCGGAATTCACAATCCAGCTGATTGAACCAGTACCCCCAGCCTTCTTCATAGCCAATAACATGCAACAGGGTATGTTCTGATAGCTGTTCGGGACACTCGGGCAGTGGCAGACCATTGGCCAGCTCTGGACTGCAAACGGGGAAGAGCTCGTCCTCAGTGAGACAATCAGCCTTCAGATCTGGCCAGTCACCCCGGCCATAACGTATTTCAAGGTCTGCTTCCCTGTCCTTGTCCTCTGCCCAGATATTACTGGTAAAACGTATGCCGATCTCAGGAAACTCTTCCCTGAAACGGCCCATTCTGGGAGTCAGCCAGGTCGTGAAGAATACCAGATTCACCCTGACAGTTAACAATCTGTCCCTGCCCTGACCAAACAGCTCTTCCGTCGCCACAACCAGCGAGCTGACTGCTTCATGAACAGCAGGAAGATAAGCCATGCCGGCTTCCGTCATTTCCAGCCCACGGGGAAGCCTCTTGAACAGGGCTACTCCAAGCTGAGACTCAAGACCTTTAACCTGTTGGCTGACCGCAGCCTGGGTAAGATTCAATTCATTGGCTGCATGGGTAAAGCTGAGCAGGCGGGCAGATGCCTCAAAGGAGCGCAGCCAGTTCAGAGGAGGTAGTCGCTTTTTCATTATAATAATCACTACATGGCTAGACCATGCAGTATTAACCCCAGACAACCGAAAGACTGTTCATTTTTTGTAACAAAACGACAATCAAACTGTTTCCGGGGCTATTACCTGGGCTCCGCTTACTTCATGGTGGGCATGGAAAACTGGACATTTTCCCGGACGCCCGCAGAGGGCCAGCGCTGAGTAATGGTCTTGCGACGTGTATAAAAACGAACCGCATCCGGACCATAAGCATGGAGATCACCAAACAGTGAGCGCTTCCAGCCACCAAAGCTATGATAAGCCACTGGCACTGGCAAAGGCACATTGATGCCAACCATTCCTACCCGGATGTGTGCGGAGAAATAGCGAGCGGCTTCCCCATCCCGGGTAAAGATGCAGGTACCATTACCGTATTCATGACGATCAATCAGGTCCATGGCTTCCTGCATACTGTTGACTCGGACAACCTGCAGAACGGGGCCAAAGATTTCGTTCTGATAGCTGGTCATTTCTGGCGTTACTCTGTCAATAAGGGTACCACCGACAAAGTAACCTTCCTGATAACCGGCGACCTCGGGCTGGCGACCATCAACCACGATCTCGGCTCCCTGCTCTTCGGCACTGTCAATAAAACCGACCACTTTTTCCTGGTGCTGTCGGGTAATGACCGGTCCAAAATCATTGGAGCTGTCGCTGTAAGCACCCACTTTCAGGGACTGCATGGCTTCTTTCAGCTTGCCTACCAACTGGTCGGCCGCTGCATCACCCACGGCAACGGCTACAGACAATGCCATACAACGCTCGCCGGAGGAACCAAAAGCTGCGCCCAGCAGCTGATTAACAGCATTATCCATCTCGGCATCAGGCATTACGATCGCGTGGTTCTTAGCACCACCCAATGCCTGGCATCTTTTGCCATTGGCTGTCGCTGTCGTGTAGATATACTCAGCGATGGGGGTAGATCCAACAAAGCTGATAGCCTCGACTCTTTTATCATGGAGTAGAGCATCCACAGCTTCCTTGTCACCATTGACAACATTCATGACACCTGCTGGCAGACCGGCTTCGTGCAGCAGTTGAGCCACGAACAGTGTTGAACTTGGCACCCGCTCGGAAGGCTTCAGAACAAAGGTATTGCCACAGACAATGGCCATCGGGTACATCCAGAGTGGCACCATGACCGGGAAGTTAAAGGGAGTGATCCCGGCAACAACCCCCACAGACTGGAACTCGCTCCAGGAATCAATGCCTGGTCCGGCATTACTGCTGTGTTCTCCCTTTAACAGCTCTGGCGCACCGCAGGCATATTCAACGTTTTCAATACCACGCTGCAGCTCCCCCATGGCATCGTGGGAAATCTTGCCATGCTCCTGGCCAATCAATTCGCAGATACGCTCAGCATTCTGCTCAAGCAGCTCCTTGAATCGGAACATGATACGGGCACGTTTGATGGAAGGCGTGTTTCTCCACGCAGGGAAAGCTGCTTCTGCAGCAGCAACAGCTTCCTCTACTGTAGCTTTGGAAGCCAAAGCAACCTGCTTTTCAGCCTGACCGGTTGCCGGGTTATAAACCGCCTGATGACGTATATCATCATTGACTGCTCTACCATTGATCAGATGGCCAATTGTGTTCATGATTCACTCTATGGTTTTGTTAGAAATGTTTTTCTTAACTCTCTGACTGACTTGTGTTGAATTAGTCCCAGAGCTGCTGGTAAATGGCTTTAATTTCTTCTGCGTCAGGCACCCTGGGATTATTAGCAGGTGACCCGGATGCCAGAGCCTGCAATGCCATGGTGTCCAGCACTTCAAAAAATGCAACTTTATCAATGCCAAATTCCTGTGGACCCGGAACTGAAAGCTCATCATTCAGAGCTTTCAGTTCGGTCAGCAGCTTATGGTTTGCCACTTCATCACTGTCTCTCTGTTCGGCAACACCCATAGCCCGCGCACAGTCGGCATAACGATCAGGCGCAGCGGGAATTGAATACTCAGTAACAGCCGGCAACAGCATGGCATTAGACAAGCCATGGGGAACATGGAAAAAAGCTCCAATAGGTCTGCTCATACCATGGACCAGAGCTACCGAGGCATTGGAAAAGGCGACACCCGCGAGGGTTGAGCCCAGCATCATGGCTTCACGGGCTTTTTCATCCTTGCCATTGTGATAGGCGGTACGCAGATTCGGTGCAATCAGGCGCATGGCTTCCAGAGCCTGACTGTCACTGTACAAGCTGGCTTTTTTACTGACATATGCCTCCATAGCATGGGTCAGTGCATCAATACCTGTGTCTGCTGTCGTACGGGGAGGCACACTCAATGTCAGGTTATAGTCCACCAGAGCTGCTGACGGCATATAAGCAGCCCCGACACAGAGCATTTTTTCGTCACAGGATTCATCTGTGATAATGGTGACTCGAGTGGCCTCAGAACCCGTACCGGCCGTAGTGGGTATAGCAATCACCGGCAGTCCGGGCTGATCCATGATCCTTGGGAACTTATAATCCCGCATTTCACCACCAAGGCATGAGAGAACAGCTATTGCCTTTGCACTGTCGATAGGGCTGCCTCCACCGAGAGCAACAACACAGTCGTAGCTTCCCTGCCTGGCCATTTCAACACCCGCCTGAATGGAGCCGACGGTGGGTTCCGGAACGGTATCTGCAAAAACACTGGAATCAATGTCGTTTTTTGTCAGACAGTCCTGCAGTGCCTGGACATAACCTAGCTGAACCATCATGGCATCAGTAATAATGAGAGGCTTCGCACAGCTCAGACTAGTCAGAACATCAGGAAGAGCCAGGCTGGCCCCCGCCCCCACCTGCATGATGCGGGGCAAAATCACTCGCGTAGACATAACAAACCTCGTCTAATCTACTGAAATGGCTGTGTACCTCTTGCGCACAGCCAATATCTATCAGGAACGTCCATTTCTTGCCATGGACACCTTGTAAGCCTCTTCACCTGGTAAAGCCTCCTCGCGCAGGGCCTTGATAAGACCATAAGTGGCAAGAAACAGAATGATCGAGAATGGCAGGGCCGCGACAATAGAAGCTGTTTGCAGAGCCTTAAGACCACCGGCATACAGCAAAACGGCTGCCGAGGCACCAATCACCAGTCCCCAAAACACTCTGTACCGGGCAGGCGGATTATCACTCCCCATGGACACCAGGGTACAGATCACCAGGGTCGCCGAGTCCCCGGAGGTAACAAAATAAGTCACCAGCAAAATGGTGCAGATGCCCGCCATCAGCGCGGACATCAACTCACTCTCAATCAGCAGCTGCACAGTGGTAAACAGAGCAGTAGTGATATCCTTGTTCACAGCCTCTGTAACACCGCCGTCACCGTAAAGTTCCAGATAGAAGGCACTGTTACCAAATATAGTGATCCAGAAAGCTGCCAGTGTCGTAGGTGCAACGAGAACACCAAGGACAAATTCACGAATGGTCCGGCCCTTGGAGATACGGGCAATGAACATGCTGACAAAAGGAGCCCAGGCAATCCACCAGCCCCAATAGAAGATAGTCCACCATCCCTGCCATTGAGCGCCTGGCTCTGGATCAACCCATAACCCCAGGGAAACGGCATTCAACAGATAGTCACCGGTATTGGTAAAGAATGCACCCAGCAGATAGGCAGTAGGCCCAAAGATGACGAACAGACCCAGAATGACTATGGTCAGATGCATATTGAAAACACTAAGGATACGAATGCCTTTGTTCAAACCGGTCAGTACCGAAAGCGTTGCCACAACCGAAATAACTGCGATCAGGATCACTTGATTGGTGGTCGACACTTCTATGCCCAATAGATAGCCCAGCCCGGCATTCATCTGTTGTGCACCCAGTCCCAGCGAAGTAGCTATGCCGAATACGGTTCCGAATACTGCCAGCAAGTCAGCTGCATGGCCGATAGGCCCATAAATCCTGTCACCGAAGATGGGGTAGAGGCTTGAGCGGATAGTGATGGGAAGCCCTTTGCGATAGGCAAAATAGGCCAGAATCAGACCAGTAACAGAAAACAACCCCCAACCATGCAAACCCCAGTGAAAAATCGAGATTCTCATGGCAACCTGGGCCGCTTCTGCCGTCATGGCCTCGTCATCACTGATGAACGGATTGCTTTGAAAGTGGTAAATCGGTTCGGCAATACTCCAGAACAGGATTCCAATTCCGATGCCAGCACCAAACAACATGGAAAACCAGGCGAAATTACTGAACTCCGGTCTGTCATCATCACTGCCCAGACGAATATCACCGTAGCGGCTGAACACCAGCCAGACAGAAAAAAACAGGAAAAACGACATTATCCCTATGTAATACCAGCCCAGATCCGTAGCAATAAAGTTTTTTGCCGCCGTATAAACGCTATCGGCGTATTCAGGATCGGCAACGGTAAAAACAATAAATGCCAGAACCAGTAAAGCGGAACCAACGACCATCGCTGGGTTGGCTCCCGCAAGCAAGCCAGCATACGGCGACGTATTATTTTTATTATTATTCATTTTTAACCCTTCTTTTTGAGGTATTGATCCTCAGGGACATCATCAAATGCGATTTGCACATCAGAGCACGCCATCATTATCAGTGGCTGGAAAAAAAATGAGAAACAATAAAATAGACACCTGAGACCAAATTATTTTTATAACAAACCCTTTTCCAGCAATAAAAAAAATCAGGTCTCAGGGGTATTTTTTTTTGCTGGTCGATCGGGCAATCCATTCATAACATTTTCCTTGCATAAACGCGTGCAATGAACGCACCGTATTTTAATAAAGCTCTGCCTCTTTATTAGCAGGATTACCAGATGCACAATAAGAATAAATTGCCATTGAATGGTGTCAGGGTTGTTGATTTTGGCCAGCAGATTGCCGGTCCGGCTGTTGCCATGGCGCTGGCCGATCTGGGAGCAACCGTTGTCCATATTGATCCACCCGAAGGTCCTCAATGGGACCATCCCGCCAATGCCGTTCTAAATAGAAACAAACTCTGCCTGAAGCTTGATCTTAAAACTGAGTCTGGCTTGCTCCAGGCACTGTCATTGATTGAAAAAGCCGATATCGTCATCGAGAGCTTCAGACCCGACGTAATGAAACGTCTGGGCATCGATTTTCAGCAATTGAGAGAATCACGCCCCGACCTTATCTCATTGTCGATTCCCGGCTTTGCCAGTAATGACCAGTTGAGAAGGGAGTGGAAAGCCACTGAAGCGGTTGTTGCTGCTACTGCTGGTGCCTTCACGGACATGGGATTCAACCGAATTTTGATGGGTTTGAACCCAAGTTTTTCCCCTCTGCCTCTGGCCTCTTCCTACGCCACATCCCTGGCAGCCAGCTCAGTGGTTCTGGCGCTCACCGCACGTGAGAAAACCGGTAGAGGTGATCACATTGAAGTCCCTATTGTTGCCGCAATGATGGAGGGCCTCTCCTATAATTCTTACGTTGTCGAAGGATTGCCAGAGCGCTACAAAACCATGCGTGAGCATGAGATCGAGCATCGCAAGAGCAACAACATTCCCATGGCTCTCAGCTATGATGCGCTTCAGGAGTACCTGGACCCCTTCTACCGAACCTATGAATGCGCCGATGGCCGTATGTTCTACTGCGTATGCCCATCCCACCGTAATCATGCCCGCCGCTGCCTGGAGGCTCTGGGTATTTATGACGAGCTGCTGGCTGAGGGACTGCCAGACGTTAAAGATCTGCACCAGCCCATTAAGGAGTGGGATGGTGAAACGTCCATAGGCGTCTATCCATTACCGAAGAAATGGGCTGACATCATTGCAGCCAAAATGAAGAAAGTATTCCTGACCAAAACCTCACAAGAATGGGGAGAGATTTTCGGTGAAGGACAGATTCCAGGCGCTCCTCACAGAACAACCCGGGAGTGGGTGAATGATGAGCACACCAACCAGTCTGGCCTGATCGTTGAGGTTAATGACCCCGTTTATGGTCTGATGAAACAACCTGGCCCCATTGCCTGGCTGGAAGAGTTTGCCGGACAAATGATTACTCCCGCTCCGCGCAAGAATGTCAGCTATGAAGAGGCCCTCTTTGCGCTGAATACAGTCACGGACGAAGATGACCAGAACCGGTTTGCCGCTCGCCGCCAGCAGAAAGCCCCCGCGCACTGGCTGGACGGACTGCGAATTCTTGATCTGACCAATGTTATTGCCGGCCCACACTCTACCGCCTTTATGGCACGCTTTGGTGCCGAAGTGATTAAGCTGGATCCGGTCACCCCTCTTTATGATCCTCTGATTGGTACCCTGTTTACCTTCCAGACCGGCGTTGGTAAACGCAGCGCGCTGGTCAACATCCTGTCTGAAGAAGGACGAGAGGTATTCAACAGATTGGTCAAGTCAGTGGATATAGTGGTTATCAATGCGCCTGAACGCCAGATGAAGCCTCTGGGTCTGGACCACGAATCACTGCAAGCCATTAACCCGGGCGTTCTCTTCTGCCGCCTGGATTGCCTGGGCGGTCCTTTGCCCGGTCCAAAAACCAATTACATTGGTTATGACGACATCATTCAGGCCAACAGTGGCATCATGAGTCGCTTTGGTGGCTCACAGACACCGGAAGAACACGCCCACCTCGGCACACTGGACGTCAACTGCGGTTTCTCCGGCGGACTGGCTATGGCGGTTGCTCTCTACCACCGCCAGAAAACAGGTCAGCCTACCCGGGCAAGAACGTCATTGTCTGCGGTAACCAATCTGGCACAGATTCCCTTTGCCTTTGACTACCAGGGAAGAGTTCCGTTTAATGAGCCTTCAGGTCGACAGGCTCTGGGTTATAACGCGCTGTCTCACTTCTATGAAACACAGGAGGGATGGATTTATCTGGACAGCAATGACTCCGAGCTGGGCAGACTGGGTCAGGTAGAAGGTCTCGGAGGTATAGTGACTGCTGACAATCTCTCAGACTACCTGACAGAAGCCTTTAAAAGGGCTCCAGCCGTTTACTGGAAGTCCGCGTTGGACAAGGTAGATGTCGCTTCGGCCATTCCACAGGCTATTGAACATCTCAGAGAGCAATACAGCCGTGTTGCCGATGGTAAAGCAGGTACCGGCCTGGGCAGCTTTGCCTTCTCGATCTATCCTGAGCATCCCAGCGGCCACCAGATCACACAGATCGACCATTATTCCATTCGACCCACAGAGTCAACTATCGTAGCCGCCACGCCTACTGAAAGGTTTGGTCATTCAACCAGGGAAGTGTTAGCTGAAATGGGTTATGACAGTGAGTCTATTCAATCAATGATTGAGCGTGGAATTGCAGGTACTGGCTGGGGCAAGGAGTTCCTTCCCAGCTGATAATCAGGTGGCAGCCATAACCTGCCACCTTCTTCCATAAGGGTACTACATTTGGTGATAGCGCTTCGGCAAGTAAAGGTTCTGTATAATGCGAGTTCCCTGAGGATTACTTGATGATCTGAAGTGAGCATGGCAACCATCTCGAATTTCGCCGTTGGGGATGAGGCATTCTTCGGGGAACTACTGGCTGCCGGTGAATCTATTGTCGGAAAGTCTCGCGAAAACAGCAGTCGGGCGTTATTATTGCCAGTTTGACCGATATCCATGCAATCTATTTTTCATGGCTGATGGTCATCGACTGTTTCTCCCCAGATGAGCAATACTCCTCATGCCCCAGACAGACGTTCCTTACCATAAGGCCCGCAAACGTTTCGGCCAGAACTTTCTTCACGATCATGGCGTTATCGGTGAGATCGTTGCGTCGATCAACCCGAAACATGGCGAGCATCTGGTTGAGATTGGTCCCGGCCAGGGAGCCCTGACCGCCGACGTGCTTGAGCGTGCCGGTGGACTGGACGTGGTAGAGCTGGACAGGGACCTGATTCCTACTCTGCTCCTGCGCTTTGGCCTGAACCCGAACTTTCATATTCACGAAGCCGATGCTCTGAAGTTCGATTTTGCCAGCCTGACAACCGATGACCGGCCACTGCGCATCATCGGTAACCTGCCCTATAACATTTCAACCCCGTTAATCTTTCACCTGTTAAGCTTTGCAAGCATGATTCAGGATATGCACTTCATGCTGCAAAAAGAAGTGGTTCAGCGCCTGGCTGCCGCACCGGGGGAAAAACACTATGGCCGCCTGGGTATCATGGCGCAGTATTACTGCAAGGTCGATTACCTGTTTACGGTAGGGCCCGGAGCATTCAAGCCTGCGCCCAAAGTCGACTCAGCCATCGTGCGAATGACTCCGTATCATGAGCTACCTCATCCCTGTAAAGACATTCTGAAACTGGAACAGGTTGTTCGGGATGCTTTCAGCCAGCGGCGTAAAACCATCCGTAATACACTCAAGCAGCATCTCAAGGCAGAAGAGCTTGAAACACTGGCCATGGATCCTGCCGCCCGGCCAGAAGTACTGAGCCTTGCCGATTTTGTTCGAATAGCCGACTACTTGACTGATAGACAACATTAACAGCCCGGGAACAGCCAATGACCACCTACGCAGTCGGGGACATCCAGGGTTGTTATGACCCTCTGCGACAACTGTTGGATAAACTCAAGTTTGACCCTGACCACGATGTCCTCTGGGTTGCTGGTGATATGGTCAATCGCGGCCCAGAATCTCTGGCAACACTGCGCTACCTGAAAAGTCTTGGCAATAGCTGTATCGCCGTTCTCGGGAATCACGATCTGCACCTTCTGGCCGTGGCCTGTGGCATTCGCAAGCAGAAAAGCAAAGACACCCTGACTGAAGTGCTGGAAGCCCCTGATGCTGATGAGTTGCTCCAGTGGCTACGCTTTCGCCCAATGCTGCACCATGACGACCAGAGAAAGATCACCATGGTGCATGCCGGTATTCCTCCTGTCTGGACTATTGACCAGGCTATCGAACAAGCCCGGGAACTGGAGCAGGCTCTACGCTCTGAAGACCATGTCAAATGGCTTAAAAAGATCTTCAAAAACACCAAACCTCAGCCATGGGATGATGAGCTTAAGCTGAAGAAAAGGCTACGGCTTACCGCAGCCTACTTTACCCAGATGCGTTTCTGCAATGACCATGGCGTGCTGGACCTGGAAAGCAAAGGGTCTGTCCCGAAAAACGGTTATGCGCCCTGGTTCAGCTTTTCCGGGAGCCCCTGCTTTCGAGAGCAGATCATTTTTGGTCACTGGGCAGCGCTGGAAGGGGTCAGTGGTCATGATAATATCCACGCCCTGGACACTGGCTGCGTCTGGGGTAAAAGCCTGACTGCGATCAATGTGGACGGTTTCCAGCGAACCGAAGTTTTCAATTAAAAACACACGACAGATCAGGCTCTGTTGACCAAGGGTAACAGGTCCGTTGGCTCCTGCAGCCTACTTCCACAAGGTGGACCGGGGATCTAATCAAACCGGCTCACCGCAGCCTGAAGGCGGCTATAAAAGCCAGACTGCACATCCCGCTGAACGTGCAGTGAAACCTCAGCAGGCCCTAATGACCCACTGTATTTGACCGAAACAAACAGTAATCAGCTCTCAATTTCAGAGGATTATCTGTTTTTATGAACGCCCTGATATAAACTGGGCGAAAGTAAACTTATAATCTGCTCATCAAGAAGAACAGCTATGGATCGCGCATACAATGGCCGCAAAACCAACCAAAACAGCCACCTTTGTCTGGCAGGGCAAAGATAAAGCCGGCAAAAAGATCAAAGGGGAAATGCAAAGTGCCAGTGCTGCGCTGGTCAAGGCTGAGCTTAGAAAACAGGGCATCCTGGCGACCAAAGTCTCTAAAAAAAGCCTCTCCCTGAGCCTTGGCGGTGGGGGCAAAGTCAAGCCCATGGACATAGCCCTGTTCACCCGCCAGATGGCAACCATGATGAAGGCAGGGGTACCACTGCTTCAGGCCTTTGACATTACCTCTGGCGGTATCGAGAAAGAGGCCATGAGAAATCTGGTTGGCAAGATCAAGAATGAAGTAGCCTCTGGCAGTACTTTTGCCGACTCCCTCAGACAACACCCGGATTATTTTGACGACCTGTACTGCAATCTCGTTGCCTCTGGTGAACAGTCCGGAGCACTTGAGACATTGCTGGATCGAATCGCTACCTACAAAGAAAAAACCGAAGCCCTCAAGGCAAAAATCAAGAAAGCGATGAACTATCCAATTGCCGTAGTGCTTATTGCTATGATCGTTACCGTCATCCTTCTGGTGAAGGTAGTCCCTCAATTTGAAGAGGTTTTTCAGGGCTTCGGTGCTGAGCTACCCGCCTTTACCCAGGTTGTCATCAACATATCAGAGGTTGTCCAGGAATATTGGCATATCGTCCTCGGCGCTTTGGTCGCTGGCGGCTTCCTGATATCACGGACACTGAAGTCATCCAAGGCAGCCAGAGACGGTCTGGATCGCCTGATGCTGAAGCTGCCGATTATTGGTGAAATTCTGGATAAATCCGCCGTTGCCCGTTTTGGCCGAACCCTGTCAACCACCTTTGCCGCCGGGGTTCCCCTGGTCGATGCGCTCGACTCGGTCGCCGGTGCTGCTGGCAATGTCGTTTATGCCAATGCGGCAAGAAAAATTAAAGAAGATGTATCCACCGGTCAGCAGCTACAGTTTGCCATGAAAAGCACCGGAATATTCCCGCCTATGGCGATACAAATGGTCTCTATCGGTGAGGAGTCAGGCTCTCTGGATGAGATGCTTGATAAAGTCGCCACCTTCTATGAAGAAGAAGTGGATAATATGGTTGATGGCATGACCAGCCTTATGGAACCCATCATCATGTCGGTGCTGGGTGTACTGGTCGGTGGCTTGATTGTGGCAATGTATCTGCCAATCTTCCAGTTGGGGTCTGTTGTTTAACGAACCTCCTGTAGAAATGTATTAAAAGTGTCGACACAGGTGCAAAAATGTCGACACCAAATTTAAATTGTCGACAAACCTTAGATCTAAACTATATTTCTCACTGTCCAATCAAGCCTGTGGTTGACAGTGAGGTAGTGATGCAAACTAAGAGAAGTAAGGTTACAGAGAAAGACGTTGAGAGGTGGACAAACAAGTGGTTGAAACTTCAGAAGAGGGAGTCTGTAAACCTTGGCTTGAAGTAAGAGAAGTACCCTCCAAAGGAAGGTCCAGAAAGGTCAAAGGCATTAAAATGGCTCACACTCACCACTTTTTATCTGATCTTGAGTACCATACCTACCTCCTGCTGGAATTTGAACCTGCTGTAATTAGAATCTACGATCAGTTCCCTTTATTGCCTCGAGAGGATTCAATCATAATTGCCAATGAAATGGGCATAATAAATCCTGTCTACCGTGATTCGCTCCTTACAGCTTTTGGCTGATATTAGAGATTTTTGGTCAAATCTACTCAAGATACCTGATTTTCAAAACCTTCACCTGAATGGACGAACACATAATTTCGTTCGCGATGTTTGAGAGGGACATCGAAAAGAACGTAAGCGCCAATAAAACCATCGTCATAGCCAGCCCAAACTTTACGACTTATCCTTTAGATGCTTTCACTGCCCAAGGCAGAAGCTGCTCCAGTTTCTCAACCGTGTCGGCATAAGGCAGTTCTTTCAAAATGTGACTCAGGTATTCGAACGGTTCCAGTCCATTGGCCTTCGCCTTTCAATCAGGCTGTAGTAGGTTGCACTCGCTTTGGCACCTTTCGGGGTATCAGCAAAGAGCCAGTTACGCCTACCCACAGTGAAGGGGCGGATAGCGTTCTCAGCTGCCGCGTTGCTAATGTTGAGGTGTCCGTCTTCACAGTAAACCACCAGTTTTGACCACTGGTTCAGGGCATAGCTCATGGCCTTATGGGTAAGACTATCCGGTATCAGCCGGGTGACGTTTTTCTGTAGCCACTGAACCCTTCAAACAGGCGCAGGGGAACCTCCTTGCTTCGGGAAGGATCATATTCAAACAACACGGCGGTTTGTCCCGGTGGCCCACCCAGTGTGACCCACATGTATTTGTCCGATGTTATTGCCTTGCTGGGTTCTTTAAGCACCTGTATCCGGGTTTCGTCAGCATTAATCACTCGTCCTGTTCGCTGATGGTCGTACATCAGGTTGATCAGTCCCTGAAGTTGCCGGGACAGACGCATCAACCAGTTAGCCATAGTCGTGCGGGTGACCGAACCACCGTAGCGGGCGAGGATTTTTTCCTGCCGGTACAGAGGCAGGGCATCACAGAACTTGGCAACAATGATGTAGGCCAGCATGCAGGTTGTCACTGCTGACTTGGGAATAGGATGCCTGGGCAACTCAGCGGCTTTGATGATTCGTCTTTCTGGTTGATTGTCGTCTTGCGACTCCAAAAATACCGCCTTCTCCTGAAGGATCTCTTTTACTCTCACCTTGGCAGGGATGATATCCAGCTCTTCCCGGACTTTGCTGAAGAAGGTGTCGATAGCCCCTTCTTTCTCTTCAGGACTCAGTTCTATTTTTTCCTGGAAGCGAGGCAGGGAAGGCGACAGTGGTCTACGGCCTTGAGACTTTTTATGTTTCTTTTCTGTCTCCGAAGCCTCATTCTGGACCTCTTCACCACAATCAACCAACTCTGCTTCATCAAAGATTTCCCCCTGCAGGCTGCTCTTTTCAGAGCTACGACCATAAAGGCGGGCTCGCTCAAGTCGTAAATACTCTTCCAACAGGGCGATACGCTTTTTTTGCTCAGCGATGACACAGGATTTTTTCTCAATGACATCCGCCTGCTGATCAATGACCTTTATCAAGGCTTCAAGATCAGTAGTATTTTCCCAGAATAAGCATTTGATTTTATTTCGCTGCCGGTTTGTGAAAACATACAGCTCGCTGCTGAAAGGGTTATGGCCAAGCTCCTGCTCAATCAGAACGGCCAGCCCCTTGGAAGATTTCCGGAAATCGACCGGGTCTCAATGCAGGTAGACTCTGGGAAGGGTCACTGGAGGACGCATAACCGGCAGACTCATTGGAGCAGCCCTATGAGTTGTTGTGCTAACTTCAGATTGGTCTGGTCAAAGCCTGTGACCGTTAACCCACTGGGCAGTGTGACGCTGAGCGATGAAAGAGCGGTGCCTGCGACTTCAGCCTGGGAGACAGGAATGACTTGTACAAAGGCAGAAGGCTTATCCTCTTTATGTGTTGTGGTGGTAACGGGCAAAGAAGCTTCATCCAGTTTTTTTCTCCAGTACCAAAACTGGTTTGGTCTGAGGTTGTGCTGCTTACACCAGGTGCTCTGGCTTAATCCGGAATCACGCAAGGATTGAACGCGTTGTTGCCACTTCTCTCTGAGGGAGTGTGTAGACATGCTTGCCTCCTTGTAGACTGGAGGCTTATGATTTCGTAGTGGAGATTAAAGTGGTAGGGCGTGGGTTTTGAATGCACTTACGCCATATCAGTTGTGATGTCATCACGACTGTTTGGTGTCGGCAAAGGGTGATATCCTCCTCAAAAGTCCAGAATTGTTAATGGCTACACCTGACTTAAGTTTGTAATTCCCAAGCCGAGACAACATGCCGAGTAGTACCAACATCAAGTCACAACCCAAGGGTTTCATTGAATCCTTCCTGGAAAGGCTCTTTCTGAACGAGAAGGTCACCGCCCTGGTCATCTTTTTGGCTGTCATAATGGCGTTTACTAATGATGCCCTAAGCCATCATAGTATTTATACTTTCAACTGGGTTTTAACTCTCTACTTCCTAATTGAAGCATTCGTGAAAATTAACGCTTATTCATGGCGTGGTTACATCCATTCGAGAAAAAACCGGTTTGACTTCTCAATCCTCACAGGAAGTTTATTCCTACTGCTTTTTCCGGCTTTGCAAACGTCTGGCGTGGCCTTTCTTCGGATATTCCGGATTCTTGCTCTACTACGAATACTGCGTCTGCTGCCAAATACAGAGCATATCCTTCGCGGGTTAGCAAGAGCCATAGTTGCGTCCAAAGCTATCCTGATCCTACTGGCTATCATGCTGGTTTTTTTCTCAATGCTTGGATATGCACTATTTTCAAACTATCTGCCTGAGTTCTTTGGCAACCCCCTAACCGCGATGAATACAATCTTCCAAATATTCACCATTGAGAACTGGGGCGCTGCGCCAGAAGCAGCCAAATCATTGGGGAGCGATAGTCTTTATTATGCGATTAACATGTTTGTCATCAGCGTTCTGATTCTAGGTGGATTTGTTGCTCTCTCTCTTGCCAATGCTGTTTTTGTAGATGAAATGGTCAGCGACAATAATAACGACATCAAAAAAGAGTTAATGGAACTTAGAGCTGAAAACAGGGAAATAAAGAGACTTCTGCATCAAATTGTAAGTAATAACAATAAAAAATCTCGGTGAGTCGCAAGCCTAATACATGTTTTTGTCAGCTGACTTTCATTACTTGCCATAGTTATTATTAATCCTGCTCAGTGCTAAATCCGGGCAGGATGCGCTTGTTGTGCATTATTGTCCATGGGACTAACTGCTAACAACTTACAGACTATCAAGTTCTCGACTTAGGTCACCCCTGCCTGGAACGCTGCGGTGTTTGTCAACATAGTTGTTGCCTTAACTCACGCAGCCTGACTTAGCTGCCCGACAGCAGATCGGTCAGTATTCAGCCAGACTTCATCAGTCAGGTTCCAGTTCCGGGTTGCTCTTTTGCCCCATCTCTCAGGATGACGCAGCTTAGCCAACTGATATACCTTTTTCCGGTTATCCATCAGCTCTTTGGTTTCCCCTCGATGCCTTTGAGCCTGCGTAAGGAATTTGATTCCGCTGTGCCTGTGCTCTTCGTTATACCACTGGGCAAAGCCATGCACTCAGTTGCGAGCCGCCTCAAGCTCAGCAAACGATTTGCATGGATAACCTGGCCTATACTTCAGAGTTCTGAAAATGGCTTCAGCAAACGGATTGTCATCACTAACCCTTGGACTCCTGAATGAGCTGACCACGCCCAGCCTCTGCAGTGTGGACAACATAGTGCCACCTTTCATAGCGCTGCCATTGTCTGAATGTAAGACCAATGTCCTCTCCAAAGCTGCTATTCCGTGGCGAATACAGGCTTTGGTAATCATCTGCGAGGCATGTTCAGCAGACTCATTCTCATGGATTTCCCAAGCCACTATCATACGGCTGTATATGTCTATCACCAGATAGAGATAGTAAAACTGGCCACGCACAGGAGAGCGCAAGAAAGGTAATGTCCCACGACCAGACCTGATTTGGCCCGGTAGCACAATACGACGTTGGCTTTCTGTGACTGGGCTTGGCTGCGCGCCCACGGTGGTGTTGTTGACCGTAACTGTTCGCTGAAACCTTATTGACCCTTGATTACCAAGGGCTACAAGCACCTGTACTTAAGTTCAATATGGCTGCAGCCCCTGGTAATCGCGAACATTGGATGGGATCACCAAACAGTTACTGTTGACCTTTCTCGTGCAATACCCGGTAAAACGTCCTTTCAGATCCGATATATTGGTTCTCATCGGCTAATACCGGGACGATCTGACTGGGGTGCCAGGCTTTTAAAGCGATCACTATTACAGGTATCAATAATCGCCTGTCGCTCCTCCACCGACAGTTTGTTAGCGGGAGCAGGCCGGTTGGCATTTTTGCAGTTATCTGCCTGAACAGCATCCTCCCGGGTCCAACGTTGTACGGTTCTTTCTGAAAGGCCAAGAGCCTCGCAAGCTTTCGACTGGCGTGCACCAGCTTTCACGGCCTGTGTGATCAGGTTGAATGCAATTTGGCGATCCGGGAGAGGGGTTAATCGTCCTCTGGTTCCCCCCAGATCTCTCGGGCCTTTTTTGTGAGTACCAGCAAGGCAGCAGTTTCTGCTAATGCCTTGTTCTTGCGCTTGAGTTCGGGTTCGAGTTTCCTCATGGTTTGCTTGTCTTTTTTCTGCTCAACCGTCAAGGCCTTACGTTGTTCTGATGGTCTGACAGATTTGGGCGACACACCGCTAATAAAGGCTCGTTTCCACTGTTCAATTTGTTCAGCAAAAAGGCCTTTTCTTACAACAATATTCAGCCATTTCTGCTTCATTTAAGGCCGCTGTTTCAATGATTACGGCTAATTGGTTTTCAGGTGTCCACTGATCTGGATTTTTTCCATCGCCTGGCACAGGTATTCCTTGAGATAAAGCTTTCTTTCACCAAGTGTAAAGAGTCACATCAGAGATACCAGTATCACGTACCAACTGAGAAACAGGCACATTATTTGGTGGCATCATCTTCTGAATGATGGACTCTTTGAGCTCTTCTGAATAGCGGGCCATTGATCACTCATTGGCCGCCCCCTGTTTAGGTTTCTAAATTCAGGAGAGGCGACAACTATGCTGACACAGGGGGGCTGGTGTATTACCATGCATTACATTTTTATTGGCATACATTGCCGCACAAAAAGTACACGATATGGAACAGATATTTTTTCAACTCCCCGCTGCCACCCTGTCTTTTTGCTTTCTTAATTTGTGCATTTGTATCTATCTCATTGTACAAAGCAGAGGCCTAAGGGCTCAGCAACTACTACAAAAAGATGAGATTAGTTCACATATATCCTCGTCTATAAGCAGTCTGGCTCTACAAACCACTGAAGCAAATGCATCTCTTAAGAATGCTATTTCTTGTAGTGGGAATGTTGTGGTCGATACCCTCACCCAATTGAATCATGACGCTGACAACCGATTACAGACCATACGGCAATTAATAGAGTCGAAGGGCGAGAAGGTAGAGCGGCAAGTTCAAGCCTTTGAAGAAGCAGTTACATCTCTTGTTTTCAAAGCCCATGAAGATCAGACCCAATTACATAAAAAGCTTGTGAATAGCCTTACTGGTGACATAAGGAACCAATTCACTTCAGTGCATGACGTCATATCCAAGACTGAAGCAAATATTCTGGACTTGGTAAACAAAGCAAATCACTCACAATTGCAGCAATTAGGTATTGTGCAGAAAGCACTTGGTAATGCCCTTGATGTGACCAGTACCAAGATTGGCGAATATCACGCCCAGCTTATTGGTAAGTTTAGGCTTTTGAATGATGCTCAGACTACCAATACTGCGTCCCTGCAGGCAACTTTTAACAAACACTATATCTCACTTGCCCAAACCGTAAACCAGGCTCAAAAACAGCTTACTGAAAAACTGGAGGCTCTGGATGAGAAACAGGCGTGTAATACTGACTCCCTCCAGAGTACCCTTACCGAGCATCGTAATTGTCTCGACAGTATTGTGACTCTGGTACAGGAGAGGATTACAGATCAGCTTGGTAAGCTGGCTGAAAAACAATCCCTTGATGCTGACTCCCTGAAAACAGCTCTGGCCGAATACCATGAATCCATTGATAACACCGTTAACCAGTCACAAACGCAACTGGCCGAACAGCTGGGTCACCTTGCCGATGAAAATCGTAGCCATACGGAATCTTTACAAGAATTCCTTTCCGAACAACAGGCTGCCCTTCATAATGAAGTAAAAGATGTAAGAGTTCGAATTTCAGCGCAACTGGATCAACAGGGCAAAGCTCAAATCAACAAGGCAGAGAGCTTGCATAGCGCTCTGACTGAACACCACACTTCCCTTGATAACGCTGTAAGTCATGCACATACACAACTTGCTGCACATTTAAACAGCTTGGGTAAAGATCAAGCCAGCAGCACTGAATACTTGCAGGATGTATTCGTTGAGAATCAGATTACCCTCAACAATACCGTAACTCAGGCTCATGCCAAAATTACAGATCACTTGGATCATCTGGGTGAGCAGCAGACTGGAGCTACATCATCCCTTCAGACAGTCCTGACTCAATCTCAGAAAACCCTAGAGAACACTGTCAAACTTGCACAAACGCAAATTGAAGAACATCTGGATTCCATGTCCAGTCATCAGGCGGAGAACAATAGCATCTTGTTTGGACAGATTGGCGGGCTGATCCAGAACCTGAAGATAGATAATGCCGTCGAATTAACCAACTCCCTTGCCAACGGGAAAGAATTGACAATTGAAAACGATGATTTTGTTAAGCATCTTGGTGAGTGTAAGGTGTCCAAAATTGAGGACAAGTCTTCCGGTCAGACTACAGAAATCATCTACGAGGACAATAAAAAGGTAGCTTCCCAAACCTTTGCTGACGGAGCCCTGAAGTACAGGATGACATTTGATGACCGTGGCAGAATGGTTAAGGGCGAAGAGTTTGATGATCACGAAAATCTGATTTTCGAGTACCAATACAACAGTGCGGGTGAAGTCGTCAACCGCGTTGAGTTTTGATTTTTACCAAGATACAGAGTCTGTAATAGACAGTTAACAAGGATTTTCGGATGTTTTTGAATATTTTATCCAAAGAAGAGCGCAAGCATTTCCTCAACCTGGCTTTCCACCTCATGCAACTGGATGGGGAGAGCAAACAGGAAGAGCTGTCTATCTATGACGCTTTTGTCCATGAATGTGAACTCACTGGATATCAACCCCTGACCAGTGAAAAGCATATTACCCAATCCATTACCAGGCTTGCAGCTAAAGAGCCTTCTGCAAGAAGGGCTGTCCTTATTGAGCTTTTCGGGATTATGTTCGCCGACCACGAAGCTTGTGACGCCGAGCGTGATTTTATGAACCGGGTAGTTGAAAACTTTGATATGGAAAGCTTTGAAGTTAGTAAAATAGAGCGCTGGGTGTTGGCAATGAACGATATGGTCTCTGAAGGCTATAGAATGGTAGGGGCGTAAGCATGTTTGGGAGAATGTGGAGTAGCATCAAGAGTGCTGCATCAACGGTTGTTAATACTGTAAAAAGTGCTTGCACCAAGGTAAAAGAAACTGCTTCCAAAGTGTGGAATGCGGTTACTGGTAAAGACAAATTCGAAGAAGCTGAACGGCTGCACCAGCAGACAGTTCAACGCTTTGAGGATAAACAACGTCAATACGAAGATGCGGTCGCCCTAAAAAGCCAGGAAATTGAGCGGCAAATCATGGCGATCAATGGTTACAAAAAAGCCATATATAATGAGCAATTCCCACGTTTTATGCGCCTTGGAAATCGTTTGCATAATGTCAGGGTTGCTGGCACTGCTTTTGAAGAGTACTTCGATAACCAGATTCTGGAAATTTCCACACAAACCGGGGTTCGGACAAAGCAGGATCTGTTCAAAATCGACTTCAATAACCTTTCTTTCAAAGAAGTGGCCCTCTCTGTACTGACTTTGGGTTTTTTCTCCCGTAAGAAGGCTAAAGAATCCCTCCAGCAGGTTAAGGATGAAGCGAAACGTATTGACGAAGAAATTGCCAAAATGGATGCCCATTTGGTAAAAATTGACCAAATAATCAGCTCAATCAATAATGTTGCAGAATATTTCGATGGCTTGATTATCAGTTACGCCAGACTGTTGGACCGCTTCGAATACGGTATCAATACGCAGCGCATTGCCCAGCTGAGTGCCTCTCCGGAACTGTTCAGTAGCAAGTTAGATTTTCGCCTGCTACCTGTTACTCACATTGAAGAGTTTCAAGCGCTCTTTAACCTCTCCATTGTTTTGAAGCAGATGTCCAGAATGGGATATCTCTCTCAGACTGGTGAGGTTATTGAACAGGAAACAAGGTCCGCTCAAAAGCTCTACCAAATGACCCAGACCCTCAAGGCTGCTTAAGGAAGGCACGAACTGATTATGTCGAATTATCAACAACCGCAGTTCGATGTTTCAGCCATGACTCGTGCGCTTGCAGAGGCATCCCCTCTGCAGGCAAGCCGGGTGCTGATAGACATGGAACTCTTTGAACAGCGGGACTCATTGACTGTTCTCAATGATATCTATGAAGAGTTTGAGTCAGGCCAGAACATGGTGAATGAACTGGTTCAACCAATTGCTTTTAATCTACTGGATGGAATTATCAGCCACAGGTCTCTCAAACTGGACAGAACAGGACTTTCCGCAAGCCGACTCTGGGAAGAGATACAAACATTCGATTATGACCATCACAGCCGTTCTGTTGCAGAAACTCCGGTCAGTCAGAAGCAGCAGCTAGAGGCTATGCGCACACCAAGAGATTATGATGAAAAAGTACGCAAAACCATGACCAAGCGTACAAACCTGGAGGCGAACAAGGATCGGCACTTCAAGGGAAACAAACAAGCATACAGTTCAATTGAGTTCAACGAAGACGGTAGCCGTATAACTGTTTATCGCAAACAGGCTGTGGCGGAAAATAAAGGCCACAAGAGGAAAGCCGCAGACACCGATCATGTGGTACCAGTAAAACAGATCAACGATAGATATGCTAAAAATGCATTTCTGACAAATCTGGATCTGCAAGCCATTACCGATGGTGACTATAACCTGATTGAGATATCCAATAGTTTTAACCGTGCTAAAGGTGCCAAAAGTTTTGCGGAAATGCGTGCGACCAAGGATGCACTGCAGAAAAAAGCAGACAGTGGCGAACGCTTAAGTCCCAGCGAAAAAAAGCAGCTGAAAAATCTATCTCGCCATAGCAACAAAACCTATGATGCTGCCAAGGAGAAAGAAAAACAAGCAGTGTCAGAAATGCTGACAAATGCACAGCAAAAAGCCATAGAAAATGCAAAGAACGCAAAACTCAATATTTCTTTCAAAGCAGGCAAACAAGTGGGAGAGCAGACAGCTTATCAAGCCATTGGCCACGCAATACTACTCTTCATTAAACCATTACTGTTTGAGATGAATGATGCTATCCGTAACGGGTTTGGTAAAGGCGTAAACAAATCGGATGCTATAGAAGGTTTAAAGTTCCGATTCACTCGCATTATGGCCTATGTAAGACGGGAAATCCTTCCGACATTAGCGCAGTCCTTGAAAGACTTCATAAAGAATTTTTTCAAAGTGTTAGTTCAGGGTGTTCTGGACTTAGTGACAGGGATGTTTCGTAGTGTCATGCGCATTATCTCAGAGGGTTTTTCGGCCTTGGTTGGGGCCTTTAAAATTCTTACCCGTCCCACATCAGAGATGAGTCGAGCCCAGAAAGCTGATGCAATCGTCAAGCTCTTTGCCGCAACAGCGGCCACTTTCGCCGTATTTACTCTGGAAAACACCTTGTTGAAAGGTCCGCTTTCCGCTATGCCTGGGTTTGTCAAGGACATTACTATGACAACCCTGAGTGGAATAGCCTCAACAATAGTTGTTTATCTTCTGAACAAGGCTGACCTTTTTTCAATAAAAGCCGAGTTACGTTCCAAAAGAGTGGAAGAGATATTCAGCCATCGTATTGAACAAATAAAACTCAATACAGATGCCTTTAACGCTGAGAGTATCCAAAAGCTGGCAGAAGACCGATTACGCTTAAAAGCCATTAATGAGCGGATCAATGCGGCTATCAAAGATGATGCCGATGTGAACCCATCTGTTTATGCCTTGGCCGACCACTTCAGGATCAAGCTGGATATACGGGATACCAATGAATTCCTGAACCTACTAAAGAGCTCGGACACATTAGTGATCTGAACAATTGGTGGCGGTACTTTTGCAGACTGGCCGACTCTACAAAGTACCGCTTGCTTGGTTGTCTCTTTATACCAGTTCAGCTCTATGATTACTCCACATCATACTGAAAAAAGAAGCCGGATTGGCATGAGAGGAAATGCTCTGTGAAATTGTTGCCTATGCGGCAGTGCCATAACTAAAAGAGGAGGATTGGGTATTCCGGAAACATTCGGCCACCCATTCCGGTAACATCCGGCCACCCATTCCGGTAACATCCGGCCACCCATTCCGGTAACATCCGGCCACCCTTTTCCAGCCAGCGACGCAGTCTTTTTCAATAACCGTTACCCTCGTTCTTGAGACCCTTTCAAGGATG